>CALCTX010000143.1 GCA_937907035.1 uncultured Selenomonadales bacterium | reverse complement strand
GATGTCAACGGGGTTAAGATCGGTGGCGGAACAATGTCAGTTATGGCAGGTCCGTGTGCGGTTGAGAGTATGGAACAGCTCATGGAATCAGCGGAAGCTGTCAAGAAGGGCGGCGCGCAGTTCCTGCGTGGCGGTGCTTTTAAACCACGGACTTCTCCGTATGATTTCCAGGGGTTGGCTGAGGAAGGCCTTAAGATGCTTCGCGAGGCCGGTGACAAGTTTGATTTGCGGGTTGTAACCGAGATCGTTGACGTTAATGATGTAGCGCTCATTTCCAAGTATGCCGATGTTTTGCAGATCGGTGCCCGCAATATGCAGAATTTCCGCTTGCTGCAGGCAGTCGGCAAGACCAAAAAGCCGGTACTTTTGAAGCGTGGTTTGTCGGCAACGATCACTGAATGGCTCAATGCGGCAGAGTATATCATGAGTGAGGGCAATGACAATGTAATATTCTGTGAGCGCGGTATTCGTACTTATGAGACATTTACCCGCAACACGCTTGACCTTTCGGCTGTAGCAGCGATTAAGGAACTTTCTCATTTGCCGATAATTGTTGATCCGAGTCATGGTACCGGACGCTGGCAGATGGTACGGCCGATGGCAAGAGCAGCAGTTGCTGCCGGTGCTGACGGTTTGATCATTGAGGTTCATCCGCATCCGGAGATCGCTCTCAGTGACGGCGATCAGTCCTTGACGCCGAAAAACTTTAATTTGCTGATGAAGGAAGTAGAATTTATCAGAAAAGCTATGGAGATGAAGTGATTGGCAAAGCTCAATCTGGCAATCATCGGCGTCGGCCTTATCGGCGGTTCGCTGGGGTTGGCACTAAAAGATAAATTAAAAGATGATATATATGTTACCGGGCTGTCGCGGACGGAGGAATCAATGGCCAATGCTATAAATTGTGGTGCGGTTGATTTTGCTTCGGCTGATGTTGAGCAGGTTGTCAAGGATGCGGACGTAGTTTATCTGAGTACGCCGGTTTTGCAGATTATCCCGATGGTAAAGAAAATCCTGCCGTTTTTGAAATCCGGGGCGATCATAACCGATGCCGGCAGTACGAAAGAGGTAGTCGGTACGGCGATCAAGGAATTGTTGCCGACGGATATTTATTATGTTTCCGGGCATCCGATGACCGGTAAGGAAAAAAGCGGTGTTCAGGCAGCTGACAAGGATCTGTTCAAGCATAAATCGTATGTGATCATTGATGACGATACGGTACCGGCGGAAATCCGGAAAAAGATCACTGATCTGCTCGAACTGACAGGGGCAAATCTGACGACATTGGATTTTGCCAAGCATGACCGTTGTGCTTCGATTATCAGCCATGTTCCGCATGTGGCTGCTGCTGCTTTGGTAACGCTCTTAAATCGCAGTGCCGGGGATATGGATTCCTGCCTTAAGCTGGCCGGAGGTGGTTTTAAGGATACGACCCGTATCGCTTCGTCCAACTCTGATATGTGGGCAGATATCTGTATGACTAATTCAGCGGCAATCGCCGGTCATTTGCGCGATCTGCAGGCAATCCTCGGCGAAGTCATTACGCAAATTGAAGCCGGTGACCGTCAGGCAGTACATGATTATTTTGCAGCGGCGAAAACCAGGCGTGATAATATTCTCGATAAGACTGAGAAAATGTTTGAAATTTAGAAGACGAGGAGTTATTTATGGTTACGGGAAAGACGAAAAATCTGGCAGTTATCGGCAACCCTATAGCTCATTCACTGTCACCGATGATGCAGAATGCGGCTCTGGAAAAAGCAGGGCTGGATTATATGTATATTGCGATCCCGGTAAAAGAAACCGAATTGCCGATGGCAGTTGAAGGTTTTCGGGCAATGAATTTTCGCGGATTCAATGTAACAATTCCCCATAAGACGGCAATCATGCCGTGTCTGGACGCGATCGATGCCGATGCGCAGATGATCGGGGCAGTCAATACTGTTGTCAATGATGACGGAAAATTGACGGGATATAATACTGATATTATCGGCTTTTTGGCTGGTCTGACTGTCAATAACTTTTCGGTCAAAGATAAACAGGCTGTTATGCTGGGTGCCGGCGGGGCTGCCCGGGCGATAATCTGGGGGCTGATAAAGTCAGGCGTCAGCAAGATATCGATCGGTGTCAGAAATCCGGCTAAAGTAAAACCATTGGCTGATTATTTTGCCAAGCATTTGACAATTGAGGTTTATGATTGGCAAGAGGAGAAATTTTCTGCGGTGCTGTCAACGGCTGATCTGCTGATAAATACAACGCCGCTGGGAATGTACCCGCAGGTTGACAATATGCCGCCGGTTGACTGGAACACGGTCAATCCGTCAGCATTGGTCTATGATATCATTTATACGCCGGCAAAGACGAAGTTCCTGGCTGAAGCTGAACAGCATGGACACAAAATCGTCAACGGTGAGGTTATGCTGGCAGGACAGGGCGCGGAAGCGTTTCGTCTTTGGACGGGGATAGAGCCGGATACTGAAGTAATGTTGAAGGTTTTGCGTAATTCATTATCATAAAA
>CALCTX010000142.1 GCA_937907035.1 uncultured Selenomonadales bacterium | reverse complement strand
TGGCGATTGCAGATCCTGAAAGTACAGTGTTGAAGGTCGCTCATCATGGGGCAAAAACCTCGACATCGATCCAATTTTTGCAGGAAACAGCCCCACATTGGGCAGTGATAAGCGTGGGGGCAGGGAATACTTTTGGGCATCCGGCTCAAGAGACATTGGCAAAGCTGGTTCAAGCAGGTACGAAGACATATCGGACTGATAAAGACGGAGCAATTGTATTTCGTACTGATGGAGAAAAGATGTGGACAGAAACATATGTTTCCAGGAAATTGAAAGCTTTTTGCCGTTGAAATACAACAGGGGTATGTTTTTGTTAGGGAGTGTACATATTTGTACCCTGTAATTTAATTTTGTGATATAATAGATTCGTATAAGTGTAATATTTCGACATATTATGTTTATGTTTGTGAGGGCTAAGAATGGTAAAAGAGTACTTGAATAAGGTAAAAACTGGTCCGGTACAAGTATCTTTTGATGTCACATCAAATTGTAATTTGCGTTGTGTGCATTGTTTTAATGATAGCGGAACAGAAGCCCCGTTTAGAGATATGTCACGGGAAAAACGGTTGGAGATTGCCCGGCAGATAGGAGAATTTCATCCGATAAATGTCTGCCTGTGCGGCGGGGAAACAACTTGTTGTCCGTATCTGTTGGAAATTATTGATATTTTGCGTCCGCAGGTAGGAATGCTGAGTATGGTGTCAAATGGTTTTTTGATGACGGAACAGTTGGCAGAGACTTTAAAAGAACATGGTCTGACTATGGTACAAATAAGCATTGATGGTGCATATGCCTGGCAGCATGACAGTTTTCGGGGACGTTCCGGCTCGTATGATCGGGCAGTTAATGCGGTGCGTTATTTAAAAAAAGCCGGTTTTGAAAAGATAGATGTTTCTCTGGTGCCGAACCGGTTGAATTATAATACCATGGATGCATATTCCAAAATGTGTTTTGAACTTGGGGTAACGCAAATACGGATGATGCCGTTTTTGCCGTCAGGACGTGGGGCAAGCATTGGCAGAAGCCTGATGCTGAATGAAGAAGAATATCTTGCTTTTGGGCGGGATATTACCCGCCTGAAGGCAGAATATGAAGGGAAAATGGAGTTCCAATGGGGGGATCCGCTCGATCATATGCGCCGGATGCCGGCCAATGCCAAGCTGGGCATGACCAGTTATATTATGGAAATAAAGACAAATGGGGACCTTACATTTACGACATATTTGCCCGTTACGGCCGGCAATTGTTGTGCGCATTCCTTACAGGAGTATTGGGATGCCGGTTATAATACTATCTGGGGCAATGATGATTATGTTCAATATCCTGAGCAGATCAGAAATATTTATGATCTGGAAAATTTTGAACCTCAGCCGTATACAGGCGAAATGATAAGAAAAGATCTTTTAGGCGCAACTAAAGAAACGGAAGGAGAGGCCGGTAAATGAGATTTATTGTTCATCAGGCTGTTTTTGAAAAAGTTGCGGAGCGGACGTCTTACGGAACAATTCCATTAAAAATTAAAAAAACCGGGCGTGAATTGTCATTAAAGGAAACGGCTGGCAGATTGCTTGAGATTGCCGACAAAGAACTTGAGTTGGAGAATTTATTGATCGGTTGTGATGAATCATTACAACAGGACTTACGGGATGGACTCACGCTATTGTCTGCTTTTGGGATTGCGGAAGTATTTGATGATCCGCGTGATGGGGAAAAGGATATTCGGGTTGCCGGTGAGCGTGATTATCGGGATATTGCGGCATTTTTAGCAAAATCTGATAATATCAGTTACGGAAACTTCAAAGTCGATTTTACCGAATATATCAACGAAGATAATATCAGGGCCCGGCAGTTTATGAATTTGGAATATAATTTCCTCTATCATTCTGGCGGAGAGATTAAAGGCGTTCTTCTTATGGCTATGCCTCGGGAATACAGCTTTGAAAGGATCTGTCGGATAGGCTGGGCGGTTATTGCCCGGGAGCTGTCAGATCAAGCGGAAGAGATCATAAATGGATTGCTTGATTATGCTCAGACACAGTTTGGTGATGAGTTTGCTGCTTGCCGCTATTTTCATATTCAGCCTGACGACAGGCTGGTAACAATTTTGCAACAACGTGGTTTTACAGAAACAGCGCATCTGGAGAAAGAAACCAATGATGGTCATGATGTTGTGATTTACGATTGCCGCAGAAAACAGGAGGGAATATAGTGATTAGTTTAGATCCGGTGGGAATAAAGGCATTGCGTAATGTTTTAGGCAGAATGGAATACGTTTTTACTTGCAAGACATTGCGGCGGACGAGTGATTTTCTTGATCCGTGGTATGACTATGAGACAATGAAAAAATGTTTAGGCAGTCTTGATACACCGTATCGCAATATGTTTTTTTTGTTCGCCTTGGGTCAATCTGCTGATTATGAGGTTATTGAAGCAGAAATCGGCAAAGATGATCTGGAAAAACTTTTATCTACTGGTATCTGGTATAAGGAAGACGGCCAGGTAAAAACTAATAATTATGTCATTCTTTACTACCAGGGAATGGTATTGGTTACAGAGATCAATCCGTGGTTAGAGACCTGTACTAACAGAAATACCGATGTTTATATCGGTGTAGACAGCTTGCGGTTGGCAGAAAATATTCCTTATCGCCGCGGAGCAAAGGTGTTGGATCTTTGCAGCGGGACGAGTATTCAAGGGCTTATGGCAGCCAAATCGGCAGCAAAAGTGGTATCGGTAGAGATCAACAAGAAGACTGTGCCGATTACCAAATTCAATGTTCTTTTGAATGGGATGGAAGATATTGTTGAAGTACGGGAAGGCGATCTCTATACCGTTTTAAAAGATGATGAGAAATTCGATTGTATATATGCAAATCCGCCGTTCATTCCAATGCTTGATACGGTAGATTATCCTATTTGCGGCGGTGGCGGGGAAGACGGCTTTATGGTATTGCGGAAAATTTTAGCCGGTATACCTCAGCGCTTGAATAAAGATGGTGAGGTGATCATTTTCTGCGAATGTCTGGGTAATGATAAAGAGGTCTTTTTTGACACTGAAGTTGAGACGATTGCCAAGCAGGAAGGGTGGAGCTGTTTCTGTACTTGGAATGACCGGATCATTGGCGGTCGCCAGATCGAGCTTTTGGCCGGATTGACGGAGTTATTCAATAAAACTTTTGATGCGGCTGATTTTAAAGCCAAAATGCGCGAGATATATCAGCGGTATAAGGCCGAATATCTTTATAGCCTGATCTATAAATTTAAGGCTGATGGCGGTAACGGAAAAATACAGTATATTGATGTTTTGAATCATTGGCATTATAAAGATAAGGCGAAGGTCAGAACAGAGTTTACAGGCAGGGTTAATGAGCGATATGTTGACTATTATCTTGGGGAAAAGTATGTCGGCAGCTGCAATTTTGATACATATGAATTTATCCTTCATTTACGGGCAGGAATGAGTATTGAAGCGGCTGCGAAGATGTTGTATTTTAAGTATCGCGGTCTTATGGGCAAGGATCTCGGTTCTTATTATGGGTATTTACAAAATCTGATAGTTTATTGCCCGCGGTTTGAAAGCGAGGGGATTATCGAAAAAAGATAATAAGTGTCGTTATAACTTAAGGGCATTGAAAAGAATTTAGTAAATAATAACAAAAATGACGAATTTTATTAAAAGAAAGGATGATCATCATGAGATCAAAAGAAGAATTGGCACAACTCGGAAAGAAAATTCAGGAGCTCAGAAATGACATGGTTGACCTTACTCCGGAGGAAATGGAAGAGGTAATGAAAAATTTGCCGCTCAGTGATGAGGAATTGGATTCGGTAGATGGTGCAGGTCTGTTGTTTATTCCCTGTACAGTTGCAACTAATGCTAACATAGCAGTAAATATCAATGCAAATGCAAATGCAAATGCAAATATCAATGCAAATATCAATGCTCAGGCTAATGCCAATGCCGTAGTAAATGCAAACCTGGGTGTTAATGCCAATGCAACTATCAATACCAATACAAACAGCAACACGCATAAAAAATAATAGTCATATCATATGGTTTGGAAATTAAGGGGTATGACTTTCTTTGAGGAATAAGATATGGCGGATAAGGGCGTTATTTTGATACAAATGCCGGACAGTTGGGTTTCTCCCAGTTTGGCCTTGTCAATTTTAAAAAGCAGTCTTACCGAGGCAGGGATTTCTTGCCGGGTAGAATATGCCAGTCACTTTTTTATGGAAAAAGTGGGAGCGGAATTGCTTGAGAAGTTTCAATCCGTCCTGGTAATGATGCAAAGCCGTGGGTGGGAATTGGTTTTTGCCAGATCAGCCGGCTTTTCACCAAATATTGCTTTAGATGATATGTTACAGAAGACTGAAGAGGAGATTGCCCGTGCACAGAGAGTGCGCGTAATGCCGGAAGACTTTTTGGTAAAATATTCCCAGATACGCGCGTCATTCAGTCAAATGCAGGATATCTTTGAAGAATTTTTGGAAGAGGAAGCAGAGCGTATTCTGGCCTGTAATCCGGCTATAGTCGGGTTTCATTTAATGACCCAGCAACGGAACGCTTCGTTTGCTTTGATCAAGAGATTGAAGGCGCGCCGGCCGGATTTAATTACGGTAGTTGGTGGTGGTATTTGTGTCGGCGAGACTGCCAAGGAATATCTGCGTCTTGTTCCGGAATTGGATTATGTTTTTACCGGGGAAGCTGATCGTGACTTTGCCAAAGCGTGTCAATTGCTTTTAAATGGCGAACAGGCACGATTAAAGACTGAACATCCATGGCTGCTGGCCAGAGGTCAGGAACCTGTGTATCGGGTATTTGAAAACCTTGATGAAAGTCCGGAGCCGGATTTCAGTGATTATTATGCAATAATGAAAGACGGCAAATTTGCTGAGTTTGGTTCACGGCCGTTTCCGGTGGAAGCATCTCGTGGCTGTTGGTGGGCGATGATCGAACGGTGCCGGTTTTGTGGGTTGCATTATTGTATAGAATCGGCAAAGTATCGGCTGAAATCGGTGGAAAAATTTTGGCGTGAAGTTGAATCGGTATATCAATGCGGGGGGAATACAGACTTTCAACTGACAGACTGTATAATTAACCGGGCGATCATTCAACATTTGCCGGATGAATGTCCGGAGTCAAGACAGATGCTGAAGTTGTTTGCTGAATGCCGGTCAGACCTTACTTATAAAGAATTGAAGAAACTGAAAGTAAATAAGTTTTTGCATTTGCAGCCGGGAATTGAATCTCTGCAGGATGATATTTTAACCTTGATGAATAAAGGCCGGAAGACAGAACAGCAACTACAATTTTTGTTGTATTGCCGGTCTTTGGCGATTATGGTTACATGGAATATTATTTATAAGTTGCCGGGCGATAAGCCGGAGTGGTATGAAGAACTTCTGGCACTTATGAAAAAGCTTCATCATTTGCAGCCACCATCTGCATTATTACCAATGTTGCTTGCCAGGGGAAGTATATTTTATCAACAGGCCGGCAGATGGGGGGCTGATCCGCAGTTACGGGCAAGTGAGTTGGCGTCAGATCCGAATGATCGGGCTTTTACTGAGAAAACGGCGGAGTATTTTGTTGATGCTGCTGCACGTATGTCAGCGGAGTTAGAAAAGGCGATCACTGATGAAGCTGTAAAATGGCGCGAAGATTTTTATCGGGGCGCATCTTTGGTGATGAAGCGTATTGGCGAAAAAATGATGGTGTTCGACAAACGTGATCCTGATAATCCGAAAGGATTTGCTTGCGTCGGGACGATGAAGGCAGTACTTGAAGCGGCAGTAAACTGGGTATCCGGGGAGGAAATCGCAGAACGGTTGCAATTGTCACAGGAAGAGGTAGCCGAAGCAGTTGAAGTTTTAGCAGCAAGAGATTTACTGTATCAGAAGGATGACCATTTTATTTGTTTGGCTGTTTCAAGCGGCGGTGAACTTTATGAAGCTTGAATTTGCCAATTTGGCGGCAATTGATATTACAACTGCGTGTAATTTTCAATGTGCGCATTGTTATAACAATAGTGGTAATACACGGCAGGACAGTTTATCTTATGAGGAATTAAAAAAAACGGTAGCGGCGATATTGGATTTTCGCCCGGCAAATTTGTGTTTTTGTGGCGGAGAACCGCTTTTATATCCGCGACTTTTGGAACTTATGGATTTGACGGCAGGAAAAGTTGCTAACTTGAACCTGGTGTCAAATGGATGGTTTATTACGCGGGAGAAAGCTGATGAGTTAGTATCGCACGGTTTAAGCTCTATACAAATAAGCCTTGATGGCGCAGAAGCATGGCAGCATGATTCGTTGCGTGGCAAAGCCGGGGCTTTTGAGCGGGCTGAGCAGGCCATTGCCAATATGCGTTCAGCAGGGATAAGACAGATTATGGTTTCAATGCTCCCGGACAGGCTGAATTTTCGGTCGTTGCCGAAATATTTTTCTTTGTGCAGGCAGCTTCAGGTTGATACAATTCGGGTGGTACCGTTTATTCCGGCTGGCAGAGGTTTAAATATTGGTCGCAGTTTGATGCTGAATACTGAGGAAATGTTTGAATTTCAACGACACTTGTGGGAATTGGCAGCCGAATATGCCGGAATTATAACTGCCGAATGGGATGACCCGGTACGTTCCGCGCGGGTGGTGCATGAACAAATAATTAAAGGGCGCTCACCGGTAATAATTGTTTCCTCAACGGGAGAAGTGAAAACGGATTTTTTTACACCGGTAGTATTGGGAAATATCAGAGACAGGTCGCTTCGGGAGATTTTGACTTCACCGATAACGGGAGAGATACAACAGAAAATAAGCAGGCTTTTGAAAGAATATCATCAGTTATATGATATGGAGGACGTAAATGAAATTTTATCTTGACAGCAAGCGGTGCTTTTATCGCGATGAATTTAATAAAAATCTGTTGCTCATGTCATTGGTTACGAACCAGACATTTGACCTTTCCGCTGAATTTCGTCCTCTGATAAATTATGCTGACCGATGGGTTGATTTTGAATATTTTTACCGGATAGTTTCTTTGTTTAGTTTTGGACGTTGTAAACGTAAGGAATTGGCAGAATTCCTTTTCCAGCTTAATGCCAGCGGGATTGTTGACATAGAGGATTTTCCAGCATCAAATTTTACAGGGATACGGCAAGTTCAATTAGCAGATTATCATCGTTTGGCAGAATTTTGCCGGGCTAATTTTGCCAAAGGATTTAGCCGGGCTGTTTATGGAGACGAAAACTTTTATCAGGACAGTATATTTTTTAATCGTTTGGAAAAAGCTATTGATACAACGATAATAGCTGAGAATGAGGGAAACATTGAAGCCGCATTGATATGTGGCCGGGCCGACCATTTTTACGGCGGTGAGGTATTGGCGTTAAAGTCGTTTATTTTTGCTGAAGGGTTGAGTGAAACGGCTTGCCGGGACAAAATTCATCAGATGGCAGATTTTGTTGTTGCGTTGTTAAAAGGGATTTTGTTTAAGGTAAGGTATGAAAAAACCAGTGATCGACAGGATTTCATAGTAGAAAATTTGTTGGATAATGGATTTGCAAAAACAGCATTTTTTCCGAAGGAATATGATAACAGAGTTGATCTTACACTATATGACAGATTTTTATGATCATGTATTTGTTATTGATAAGTTGACGATCAGAGGGCTGCTGGGGAGAAACGGAATGATTCCAGTTTCAGCAGCTCTTTTGTATTAAAGGGCGGAATTTGTTATGAAAAAAATTGAAAAAACCAATGTGATGCGATTGCTTGATCAAAAGAAAATTCCTTATCAGATGCATTATTATGCGGATACAGAGGCAGTAAGCGGGACGGACGTTGCTGAGGTGTTGGGACAAAATCCGGCGCAGGTATTCAAGACATTGGTAACTGTAGGGAAAAGCCGGCAAAATTATGTTTTTGTTGTTCCGGTTGCCGGTGAGCTCGATTTGAAGAAAGCTGCTCAGGCGGTTGGAGAAAAAAACATTGAAATGATAAAAACAAAGGATCTTTTACCGTTGACCGGCTATGTACATGGAGGCTGTTCGCCGATTGGCATGAAAAAAGTGTTTCCAACAGTTATAGATAAGTCAGCTGGTGATTTTTCAACGATATTATTTAGCGGAGGGAAAATTGGCTGGCAGGTAGAAATCGGATTGGCTGATTTAGGAAAGGTATTGAAATATAATTTGACAGATATCGTTAATAAATAGGGCATAATATATATGATTGGAAAATTTCTGAAGGTTTGATATTTTTAAGTGACAAAAATAGAAACTGTTTGTTATAATGTAAATAGTTATATAGAAATAGATAATTGTATAGAACGAAATTTGAGGAAAGGGGAATATGTCAGCGATGATAATTATCCGGCATTTGGAAATTGGAGAATTAAAGAAAGTCAGCAGCCGCATTACTGAGGTCGTAACGGGGAAGGTGGCGGCAGAAGCGGAGAAGATTGAAAAAAATGCTGCGCATATGATTATTTCTGGTGATAATGGGTTTGAACTTTCCGGATCAGTGGCTGAAGTGTGTTCAAAAATTAAGCAGATGTTTGCTGATGATAAATCGTTGAAATTTGTTAATTTTAAGGGCGATGACATGACTGAAGATATCTGGAAACTGGTTGAAAAGTATACGTAACAGATAAGTGTTTGTTTGAGTAAGGAAAAATATTCTTTTTTTTAAATTTTTTTTTTAAAAAAGCAGGAATTTATTGGACTATAGCGAATAGAACAAATACAACCTATATTGTAAGGAGGCAAAGACCACATGAACAAAGTAGAATTGGTTGCTAAGGTTGCTGCAAAAGCAGAAATGACAAAGAAGGATGCTGCAAAGGCTGTTGAGGCTGTATTTGCCAGTGTTCAGGAAGCACTCGCTGCAAAGGACAAAGTACAGATGATCGGTTTCGGTACTTTCTCAGTTAAGAAACGTGCTGCTCGTACCGGTCATAATCCACAGGATCCGAAGAAGAAGATCCAGATCCCGGCAGCAGAAGTTCCGGCATTCAAAGCTGGCAAGCAACTCAAAGAGGCTGTTAACAAGAAAAAGGCAGCTGCAAAGAAAAAGAAATAATTTTGCTTTTTGATATACCCTGTTCCTTTTAGGAACAGGGTATTTTCTTATGTTTACGGAGCAAAATATATTGTTTTAGAATGTTATTTCTGCTAAAATAAATACGATCAGGAAAAGGCTATGATCGAAAGAGTACCTTATAATGAAGCAACAGAGAGGCTCTGTGGGTGGAAATGAGCTGCATAGTTATTTGGGAAGTGCATTCGGGAGCTGCGGTGCTGATATGTAGGTGCCGACGTTTAGACGCGTTAAGTTATTTGAGTGGAATGCGTTGGCATTCAATCAGAGTGGAACCACGGTCTGCGCCTCTGAATGAGGTGCAGGCTTTTTGTTTTATGTGGAGGATTTTTAATGAAGTTTATTGCCAGACTGAAAAAAGATATCCGGGTTGTCTTTGAACGTGATCCGGCGGCAAGAAGTGTTTTTGAAGTGGTTTGTTGTTATCAGGGATTACATGCAATTTGGCTTCATCGGTTATCGCATGCTTTGTATAAGCGGGGATGGGTATTTTTACCTCGTTTGATTTCCAATATCGGGCGATTTTTAACCGGTATTGAGATACATCCCGGAGCAACAATTGGTGAGGGATTGTTTATTGACCACGGAACAGGAATTGTTATCGGTGAGACAGCGGAGATAGGCAAAAATGTTACGTTATATCAAGGGGTTACGCTTGGCGGTACAGGAAAGGAAAAAGGCAAACGTCATCCGACACTCGGGAATAATGTTGTTGTTGCATCCGGAGCAAAGGTGCTTGGTTCATTTACGGTCGGTGATCATGCCAAGATTGGAGCCGGGTCAGTGGTTTTAAAAGAGGTACCGCCGTATGCAACTGTGGTCGGAATACCGGGTCGGATTGTTTTGATGCGGGGAAAACCCTATACACATGAGACAGCGGATATCGATGAAACGAGCCGGGAAATTGAAGAGGAGCAGGATGTTGATCTGCAGCATGATGAGTTACCGGATCCGGAGTTGGAAATCATCGATAAATTGCAGGCGGATATTGTCCGGTTGGAAAATAAAGTAGAGACATTGATGAAGGAGTTGGAAAAACGGGATGCGAAAGATTAAAGTTTATAATACTTTGACAAAAGGGAAACAGGAATTTGTGCCATTGAGATCCGGTGAGGTCGGGATATATGTTTGCGGAGTTACACCATACAACGATCCGCATATAGGAAATGCTCGTCCGTTTGTTACTTGGGATACGATTCGGCGTTTTTTTGCAAAATGTGGTTATAAAGTTCGATATATCCAAAATTTTACTGACGTCGATGATAAGATAATTAATGCCGCTAATGCACAGGGGGTTACTTGGAAAGACATTGCTGATAAATATATTGATGTGTACTTTAAATCAATCGATGCACTGAATGTGCGGCGGGCAGATATTTACCCGCGGGTATCGGAGCATATTCCCGATATTATTGCTATGGTAGAAAAATTGATTGAGAGAGGTTATGCTTATCCGTTAGATGGGGATGTTTATTTCAGTGTTGAAAAGTTTTCCGATTATGGCAAATTAAGTGGTCGGAAACTTGAGGATATGATGGCCGGGGCCAGAGTAGAAGTCAATGAAAAGAAACATAATCCCATGGATTTTGCCCTTTGGAAAGGTGCAAAACCGGGAGAACCGTATTGGGAGAGTCCATGGGGAAATGGCCGGCCGGGTTGGCATATCGAATGTTCGGTTATGTCTTTAAAATATTTGGGGACAACCTTTGATATGCATGGTGGTGGCAGTGATCTTATTTTCCCACATCATGAAAATGAAATCGCGCAATCGCAGGCTTGCTGCGGAGATATGAACAGTTTTGCCCGTTATTGGTTACATAATGGATTTATCACTATTCATGAGGAAAAGATGAGCAAGTCGAAGAATAATTTCTTCACAGTGCAGGACATTTTAGCAAAATATCCGGGAGAAGTAATACGATTTTTTATTTTGCAGACCCATTACCGCAGCCCGCTTGATTTCAGCGATGAAAGATTGCTTGATGCTAAAGCCGGTTTGACCCGGTTGTCCAATACGCAGACATATATCAATGAAATGGCTGCAAAAGAGGGGAATGCTGACACAGCGGCGGATTTGAAAAAGTTGGCCGATGAGTTGAAGGAATCATTTTATGAGGCTATGGCCGATGACTTTAATACGGCATTGGCGATAAGTTATTTGTTTGCGTTGTCTAAAGAAATTAACATCTATTATAATGAAGTTATTAATAATGGAAAACCTTTTGATGCGGAGAGATTTTCCGATGTCAAGGCTGTTTGGGATGACATGAAGGAAGTCATCGGCATATTCGAAGCGCAAGGAGAACAAAACGAAGAAGATGCTGAAATTGATGCTTTACTGGCAGAACGCCTGGCAGCAAGAAAAGCTAAGAATTGGTCTCGGGCGGATGAGATCCGCGATGAGTTGAAAGCCCGGGGGATAGTTATTGAAGATTCGGCGACCGGAAGCCGTTGGAGGCGTGCATGACATTTGAACATTTTCGGCAATTAGTGGATACAATGTTGCTCCCGGATGGAGCAGGGGGAATCGCGCAAAAGTATTCCAAAGTTGAGCCGAGGGAACTGAATCCTTTAGTTGCTGCCTATATTGGTGATGCGTATTTTCATTTATTTGTCCGGGGCAGATTGCTTTCGTATGAGCAAAATAAAGTGCAAGTATTGAATGAGTTCGGAGCGCAGATCGTTTCTGCTCATTGGCAGTCGGTTGCGTATATTGGGATAGAAGAAATGTTGTCAGAGGAGGAAAAAGGATTTTTCCGGCGGGGGAGAAATGCCAAAAGTCATCCGCCACGCAAAGCTACAGTCGGTGAATATCATAACAGCACCGGATTTGAGGCATTGTTAGGTACGTTGTATTTATTGGAAAGATTTGATCGTCTGTATGAGGTGGCTGAAGCGTCATTTAAGGAGATTACTAAGCAAATGCTAAATGTGAGATTGGAAGGAGAGAAAAAATAATGATCAAGGTTACTCTTTTAAAGCATACGGAAAACCCGGAACGGGCAGTAGCAATGGCAGCACGGTTGTGTTATTCACCATCAGGAGCCAGTGAATTGGCAGAAAATATGACTGATAAACAAGTGGAATCATTGGTTGGCAAAATTGTTGAATTAGGACATGCATCGACAATGGAGCACGTGTTTTTCACATTTGGGATTGAAGGTGTGTCCAGAGTGCTCACGCATCAGTTGGTACGTCACCGTATAGCATCATACTCGCAGCAATCACAGCGATATGTGGCAGCACATGATTTTGAGTATATCATTCCACCGACAATTGCTGATAATCCGGTGGCCAAAGAAAAATTTGCTGCGTTGATGAAATCTATTCGCGATACTTATGACGAATTTACAGAGTTGGGGATTCCAAAAGAGGATGCCCGTTATGTATTGGCAAATGCAACTGAGACGAAAATTGTGGTTACAATGAATGCAAGATCATTGATGCATTTCTTTAATTTGCGTTGCTGTAATCGGGCACAATGGGAAATCAGAGAAATGGCAAATCTTATGTTGAAAGAAGTAAAAAAGGTGGCGCCGTTGCTCTTCAAGAATGCGGGGGCTTCCTGTGTCAATTTTGGACGTTGCCCGGAAGGAAAGATGACTTGTGGCAAATTTAATGAGATGATAAAGCAACGGGTGGAATAAATGGCTGATAAGGAAAGAAAAAACAAGGTAAATGTTTTGCCGGCACAGTTGCCGGAAGATGTACTTGTCGGAAGAAATGCTGTGACAGAGGCGTTAAAGAGTGGGCGCAGTATCAATCGTTTACAAATTGCTGATGGTGATCTGCAAGGATCAGCTGGATCAGTTGATCCAGAAGATTGTCCAGAATAATCCTGTGGAGATCAAAAACGGGGTCAATAGT
>CALCTX010000141.1 GCA_937907035.1 uncultured Selenomonadales bacterium | reverse complement strand
AACCAACACAGCGGACAAGGCGGAAATAATTAAAAATATTCCCGGTAACGGAGCTTTTTTGAACAGTGCTTTGCGGGCTTTTGATAATGAAGCTGTGATCAGTTTCTTTAATGGCATTGGTGTTGTTACAAAAGTTGAACGCGGCGGAAGAGTTTTTCCGGCAAGCGACAAGGCTGCTGATGTGGCAGACGCGCTTTTTGACAAGCTGGTTGAATTGGGGGTTGAGGTTCGGATTAAGACCGTTGTAGGATGTGTAGATACCAAAGACGGGAAGGTTTGCGGTGTTACATTGACAACCGGACAGAAATTGAGTGCGGAGGCTGTGATCATTGCTACCGGAGGCGCGTCTTATCCCAAAACTGGTTCGACAGGCGATGGCTATGGATTTGCTATGAAATTACAGCATACGGTAGTGCCACCAAAACCAGCTTTGGTGCCGTTAGAAACCGAAGAAGATTGGGCGCCGGAGGCGATGGGACTTTCCTTGCGCAATGTTCAGGCAACACTTTTGGTTGACGGGAAGAAAACTGAAGTTGAGTTTGGCGAGATGTTGTTCACTCATTTCGGAATTACCGGACCAATCATTTTATCGTTAAGTCGGCAGGCAGTACAAGCATTGTTTGCCAAAAAGACAGTAGAAATAGAATTGAATCTGAAACCTGCACTGACACCGGAAAAGTTATCGGCCCGTTTGCTGCGAGAATTTACTGCAGCGCCGAATAAAGCGGTTAAAAATATTATGCGGCAATTATTGCCGGAAAAGCTTATTTTGCCGGTATTGGATATGGCGTTTATTGATGGCGGGCAGGCGGCAAATCAGATCACAAAAGAAGAACGTTTGCGGATAGTTGATACCTTGCAGCATTTGCTGTTGACCGTTACAAGGCCACGGCCGGTAGAAGAGGCAATCGTTACTGCCGGCGGGGTTTCGACAAAAGAAATAAATCCTAAAACAATGGAGTCAAAAATAGTACATGGTTTGTATTTTGCCGGTGAGGTTATTGATATTGACGGATATACCGGCGGCTTTAATCTTCAGGCTGCGTTTTCAACCGGAGCGGCAGCCGGAAGCTGGAGCGTATGGAATGATTAGGGAGTGACAGAATTGAAGAAAAAGAAGATTTCTCCGGTAAAAAACGGACTGAAAGGGGAACTGGTCATTCCCGGAGATAAATCAATATCTCATCGGGCAGTTATGTTTTCCTCCGTTTGTCTTGGCGATGTTTTAATAAAGAATTTCCTCAGTGCGCAAGATTGTTTGTCTACAGTTGAGTGTATGAAGAAATTAAACGTCGGGATTGAAAAGAAATCCGATACGGAATTATTAGTTCATGGTGTTGGCCTGTATGGATTACAGGAACCAAGTGGGATGCTTGATGCCGGCGATTCCGGGACATTGTTGCGTCTGTTGATGGGGTTGTTGGCCGGGCAGGGATTTTTCTCAGCTTTTACCGGTGATGCCGCTTTGCATAAGCGCCCAATGGGACGAGTTACCAGACCACTGCAGCAGATGGGGGCAGAGATTTATGGCCGGGAAAATGCTACCATGATCCCGTTGGTAACTTTGGCAAAAGAGGACCGGCTTGCCGCGATAACTTATGATATGCCGGTGGCCAGTGCACAGGTAAAATCGGCGATCATGCTGGCCGGAATGTATGCTGATGGACCGTCTACAGTCAATGAACCTTATACTTCACGTGATCATACAGAGCGTATGCTGAAAGCGATGGGGGCAAAGGTCACTAAAAAAGGGACCAGTGTGACTATTTATCCGCCGGACGAACTTTATCCGCCAAAGGGTGGCGTAATAGAGGTACCGGGAGATATAAGCTCGGCTGCATTTTGGATTGTTGCCGCATCTGTTATTGACGGCAGTGATATTTTGTTGAAAAATGTCGGGATAAATAAGACCCGGACAGGTATTTTAGATGTAATGAAAAAGATGGGGGCAGATATTACTCTGGTCAATGAGCATAAGAGCAGTGGTGAAGAAATAGCTGATATCAGAGTAAAAAGTGCCAAACTTAAAGGAACAAAATTCGGGGCGAAGATAATGCCGCGTCTTATCGATGAAATACCAATAATTGCAGTGGCGGCATTGTTTGCTGAAGGAAAGACGGTTATCAGCGGTGCCGGTGAATTAAGGGTAAAGGAAACGGATCGTTTGCAGGCGATTGTTGACCAGTTTAATAAAATAGCTCCGGGCGCTGTTGAGGGGACAGAAGATGGCTTGATCATAACTGGTGGTAAGATGTTGAAATCAGCGACCTGTTTTTCCTATGATGATCATCGTATTGCTATGGCGTTGGCAATTGCCGGTGCGGCTGGTCCGGGTGTGACAATAGAAAACCCGGATTGCGTTGATATTTCGTATCCGAGCTTTTATTCATCATTGCAATATTTGGCTGGGGGTAAATTAAAATGAAAAAACTGGTTATAGCGATTGACGGCCCTGCCGGAGCCGGTAAGAGTACTATTGCTAAATTAGTGGCTAATAAACTTGGCTATATCTATATTGATACCGGAGCGATGTACCGGGCGGTAGCCTGGAAAACTTTACAAACTGAGCTTCCGGTTACAGATGAATTGATATTGAAAGTAGCCAAAGAAATAGATATTTCCTTGCGGCTTAAAGATGGCGGCGGAATTGTTGTTGTCGTCGATGGGCAGGAGGTAACGTCAGAACTTCGGACACCGGAAGTTACAGCTATCGTTTCTACGGTTGCAATGCTGGCCCCGGTCAGAGTAAAGATGGTAGAGTTGCAACGAAAGATTGCTGAAGATGGTGGAATCGTTATGGATGGGCGGGATATAACCTCTCAGGTGTTGCCAAATGCTGATATTAAAATTTTCATGACAGCTTCGATAGAAGAAAGAGCCCGACGCCGTGGCAAGGAGATGCAGGAAAAAGGTTACAAAGTAGATTATAAAAAGTTGGAAAAAGAGATAGCACTGCGTGATAAGCAGGATAGTGAGCGAGAGGTTTCTCCACTCGTCAAAACAGAAGACTCGGTATTGCTTGATACTACGGGGATGAGTATTGAACAGGTAACAGACACTATTATAAAAATGTGCAGGTGAGATATTTTGATCTATGCAATG
>CALCTX010000140.1 GCA_937907035.1 uncultured Selenomonadales bacterium | reverse complement strand
AATTTTAATATTGCTTGTGGTTTTGACGAGAAAACAGGTCTTTTGATGGCACCTGTATATCCGTAATATATTGAGGAGGAATAGAGATGTTTAGTGAAAAAATGGCAAAAGCGGGAGTAACTTTTCCGCAGGGATTTAAGGCAGCCGGTGTTAAAGCCGGAATAAAGAAGAGTGGGAATCTTGATCTGGCAGTAATTTATACGGAGCAGGAAGCGGCAGTAGCCGGCACATTTACTCAGAATGCAGTTGCAGCAGCTCCGGTTCTTGTTTCTAAGGATGTTGTTAAGGGCGGCAAGGCACATGCTATTGTGGCTAATGCTGGCTGTGCTAATGCTTGTACCGGGGAAACCGGATTAAAGAATGCTAAAGAGATGGCAGCCTGCGCGGCTGAAGCACTTGGCTGTGCTGCCAATGAAGTTGTTGTCGGTTCGACAGGCGTTATCGGTGTTAATTTGCCGATGGAAAAGATAACTGCCGGTGTTACAGCGGCGGTAAAGGAGCTTTCCGTTGATGGCAGTGAAAAAGCCGGCAATGCGATCATTACGACTGATACATATTCTAAAGCTTGTGCTTTGGAAATTGAACTCGGTGGCAAGAAGGTACGTTTTGGTGCGATTGCCAAAGGCTCCGGTATGATTCAGCCGAATATGGCGACTATGTTGTGCTTTATTACGACTGATGCTGCAATTGACAGTAAGTTGTTGCAGGAAGCTTTGTCGGATATTGTAAATGTTTCCTTTAATATGATTTCTGTTGATGGAGACATGAGCACAAATGATATGGTTATCGTTATGGCCAACGGTGCTGCCGGAAATGCTAAGATCACTGAGAAAGGTGCAGATTATGAGAAGTTCGCTGAGGCATTGAAATCAATCTGTGTTGGTCTGGCACAGCGGATCGCTGCTGATGGTGAAGGCGCAACAAAGTTTTTGACGATAAATGTTAAAGGCGCCAAGTGTTTTGCAGATGCTAAGACAGTTGCGATGAGCGTTGCCAAATCACCGCTTGTAAAGACGGCATTCTTTGGCGAGGATCCGAATTGGGGCCGGGTTATTTGCGCTGTGGGGTATGCCGGTGCGCCGATGGTTCCGGAAAAGACCGTTGTCAAATTTGGCGGTATAGCTGTTTATGCTAATGGTTTGGGTGCAACATTTGATGAGGCAAAACTTCGGGAAGTTATGGCTGAGCATGATATTGTTATTGATATTGAGATGGGATTGGGTGACGCTGAGGCAACAGTATGGTCATGTGATTTCTCTTATGAATATGTGAAGATCAATGGCGAGTATCACACCTGACAGAAGGAGGGAGTTCTGATGTTTTCAGCACAGGACACGGCAGATGTTCTCGTTGAGGCGCTGCCCTATATACAGGAGTTTTACGGAAAGACGATCGTTATCAAGTATGGTGGCAATGCCATGATAAGCGATGAGCTTAAAATGAAGGTCATGCAGGACATAAC
>CALCTX010000139.1 GCA_937907035.1 uncultured Selenomonadales bacterium | reverse complement strand
TTGCGCCGGAAGATGAGAAATTTTCGGCTTTCGTTTTCAAGATTCAAGCCAATATGAATCCGGCCCATCGTGACCGCTTGGCGTTTATTCGTATCTGTTCCGGCAAGTTTGAGCGCAATATGAGTGTTTATCACAATCGTTCGGATAAGCCGATAAAGCTGGCACAGCCACAGCAATTTTTGGCACAGGACCGGCAGATAATAGATACTGCTTATCCGGGAGATATTGTCGGATTGTTTGATCCGGGGATTTTTGGTATCGGTGATACGCTGTGTGATCAGTCACACAAATTTTCCTATGAGGATTTTCCGGTATTTCCGCCGGAGCGGTTTGCCCGGGTACAGGCAAAGGATACTATGAAGCGCAAGCAGTTTGTCAAAGGAATCGAGCAGCTGACGCAGGAAGGGGCTATCCAGCTCTTTACGCAAGCCGGTGCCGGAGCAGAGTCGTATATTGTCGGTACGGTCGGTACTTTGCAGTTTGAGGTTTTGGAGTATCGTCTTAAGAGTGAGTACGGAGTAGATATCGAAATGGTCATGCAGCCGTTTGAAGTTGCCCGCTGGATGACCTTTGAAGATGGTAAAGAAGTAACACCGGCATCGCTTCGCGGTATAGACCGGGGAATGTTTGTTTATGACCGCAATGGGAATCCGGTACTGTTAGTCAGCAATGAGTGGGCTTTGGGTTGGATCACTGATAATAATCCGAAGCTGGAGCTTTATAGTGTTCCGCCGGACAAAAAAGAAGCTTAAGGCGGTAAAAATAGCATAAAATAAAAACACCGTCATGCTGAACTCGTTTCAGCATCCCCTGGTACAATGGCAATCTATAAGGGGATTCCGGATCAAGTCCGGAATGACGGCTGTTATCACTTAAAAGATATAATTTTTATTCATAACTCTTTACACATTTCTTTCATTCGAGGGACAGCATCGCTGATGCTGTATGGCAGGATTCTGAGGTCATAGCCGACAAACAGCGGTGAGGTCGGAAATCGTGGCATTACTTTGACGCGGATCTTTCCGTCCTGACGGTAAAAAAAGATATTGTAGTTATCCTTGGCCCGTGGAACATAGCGGCGGAAGTACAATAATGACAGTTGGATATAATCGGCGATCTCATCGATCGCATCATTGTTTTCAGCCAGAATATTAAATTCGCTGAAGCCGAGCCGGGGCGAAGTAGCGGCATTGATCGTAACGCCGTTTCTGGTGTCGATATGAATTCCGTCAAAATCAGACGGAGTATACAGAGTGTCGTTTTCAATCGCATTGAATCCGACCAGCTGCATATGGGCGTGGCGCATGGTGCCACCGCTTAACGGACCGTGATTTTTGAAGAAGATGACCGAGCGGTATTTTCCGCTGTTCAGCATATTATCCCATTGTTTGATACCAAAACGGATGAGGTTGTGCATATATTCGCGCGGGTAGTCAGGCATATCGGTGCCGCAGTTTTTGCATTCGATGAGAACAAAAAGTTCGGCATCATCGATCACATTGTACAGGTTGCGCAGAAATATCATATCGCCTTCGGTGGCGATGATATCTTTTAATCCGGCCGGATCGCAGAACGGACAGGGGTTATCCTTATGGACGATATTTTCCGGTTTTTGCTGACCAAGGTTGGTGTTGAATTTAATTATATTCATTGACGGTTCCTTCTTTGTGGTTGTATTTTAATTTGAAAATTGATGTGTTAATTGCTGAAGATGAAAAGCATTTTCTTAATATAGTATATAGATTTTGAACAGTTTTTGCAAAAGAACAGGGAGTGTTTCCAAATAGCTGAGGAAAATGACATTGTGACAACTGAAGAGAAAAAAGCGGTAAAAGGCGAGTCTCTGATGAAGGGAACATTTATATTGACGATTGCCGGTATTGTTGTCAAGGTTATCGGTTCGTTGAACTGGATATTTGTGTCCCGTGTGCTGGGGGGCGAAGGTATCGGCCTTTATCAGATGGCTTTTCCGATTTACTTTTTTGCTTTGTCGGTATCGACAGCCGGTATCCCGGTAGCGATCTCGATTATTACAGCTGAGAGGGTAGCAATAAAGGATATTTTCGGTGCCAGACGGATTTTTAAGATATCAATGTGGCTGATGGCGGTTACAGGTTTGATATTGTCATTGCTCACATATTATGGTGCCGGTTGGCTGATTGAATATCAATTTATCCGTGATGCCCGGGCTTATTATTCGGTGTTGGCTTTGACACCGGCGATTTTCGTCGTTACCCTGCTGGCAAGCTCGCGTGGTTATTTGCAAGGCTGGCAGCGGATGACGCCGACAGCGGTATCGCAGATCGTGGAGCAGATTTTCCGCGTTATTACGATGATATTGTTTGCCAATCTTTTTTTACCGATGGGATTGGAATATGCAGCAGCTGGTGCCAGTCTCGGTGCATTCTCCGGAGCGGTGACCGGCCTTATCGTGCTTGTCTGGTATCATTGGCAGCTTGACCGTGATATTTTGCGGGAGTTCGGGCCGGAGGACCTGAACCCGTTGCCGAATGAATTTGAAACGTCCTGGTGGGTAATTATCAAGCGGATGTTTATTTTGGCATTGCCAATCTCGGCAGCCAGCATTATGCTTCCGGTCGTTTCAAATCTTGACCTGGCTATAGTACCGCAGCGGTTGGAAGTAGCCGGATATACTGTTTCTCAGGCAACAGAGCTGTTTGGTTATCTGACCGGTATGGCGGTTCCGCTTATCAATCTGGCGACGATATTTACAGCTTCACTGGCTGTGAGTATAATCCCGGCTTTGTCAGAAGCCAAAACTTTGGGTGATGACAAAAAGGTTTATGATCATACGGCAGCATCGATGCGTATATCCAATTTTGTCTGCTTCCCGGCATTTATTGTCGTGCTCGTTTTGGCAACGCCAATCTCGACACTTATTTATAATGCTCCGGGGGCTGGTCCGGCGGTCTGGACTTGTTCGTTTTCTATCGTATTGCTTGGCCTGCATCAGGTTTCAACCGGTGTTTTGCAGGGATTGGGTCATTCGACAATTCCGATGGTCAATATGATAATCGCGGCGGCAGCCAAAGTGGCACTTAACTGGACTTTGACAGCTCAGCCGTCGTTGGGCATCATGGGCGCAGCCTGGGCAACGGCAGCCGATATGGGCGTGGCAGCGATTATCAATATGTATTTTATTTACAAATTTATCGGTTACAGTATGGAATGGGGACATCTGGCGAAGGTCATTGTTGCGTCAGCAGTTATGGCCGGTGCTGTGGAACTGTTCTATAACTTTACTATGAATGCCTGGGGAATTTTAGCGATATCAACTTTCGGGGCGACATTCTTTGGCTCGGCGGTTTATATTGCAGTGATGATTATTATTGGCGGTATCGGAGAAGAGGATATGGCCCGGGTTCCGATGCTTGGCCGGGTAACGATAAAGTTCTTGCGGCGGATCGGTGTGTTCAAGACACCGGCTGAAGGGGAGAATTAAAGTGAAACGGTTTGTATTGGTTTATAATCCGATTTCCGGACATGCGGTATTGCGCAAAAAGCTTGATTATATGATCGCGGCATTTCAAAAACGTGGAGCGGCGCTGATACCATATCGGACAAAAATTGATAATGCCGAACTGCCGGATTTTTTGCGGGAGGTAAATCCTGATGGAGTATTGTCAGCCGGTGGTGACGGAACGTTACATGAAGTTGTCAATATCGTTTTGCATAATAAACTTGAGCTTCCGATAGGAGTTATTCCCAGCGGTACATCTAATGATT
>CALCTX010000138.1 GCA_937907035.1 uncultured Selenomonadales bacterium | reverse complement strand
TGCGTATTTACCAATCACAACATAAAAGTCGAAGAGCTTTAAACGGGAGGAAAAAAGATGAATGAACAAACGCCGCGCGAAATAGTGGCAGAGCTTGATAAATACATCGTCGGACAGCGGGAGGCAAAACGGGCAGTGGCAATTGCTTTGCGCAATCGGTGGAGAAGCCGTCAGCTTGATAAGACAATGCAGGATGATGTTATACCGAAGAACATTTTGATGATCGGGTCTACCGGTGTCGGCAAGACGGAAATTGCCCGACGTTTGGCCAAGCTGGTAAAAGCGCCGTTTATAAAAGTTGAAGCAACTAAATTTACTGAAGTCGGGTATGTCGGCCGTGATGTCGAATCGATAATCCGCGATCTGGCCGAGACAGCGGTGCGTATGGTAAAACAACAGAAGATGGAAGAGGTTAAAGAAAAAGCTGCGGAATTGGCAGAAGAGCGAATTTTGGATGTATTTGTTCCGGAACCGGCGAAAAGTACGGCATCACCGTTGTCATCGTTGTTTTTTGCCAATGATGAACCAAAGGAAGAAGAACCTGTTTCAGACAGTACAACCCCGAAATATGCAGCCGGTCGGGAATGGTGCCGGAAACGGCTGAAATCCGGGGCGATGGAAAAAGAACTTATTGAAATTGTTGTTGAAGATAATGAATATCCGGTCGGCGGCTTGATCGCCGGTTCGAATTTTGAGGAAATGGGCGATAATCTTCAGGATATGTTGGGGTCTTTAATGCCCAAGAAACGCAAAAAACGCAAGGTTACTGTTGAAGCTGCCCGCAAGATCTTTATTCAGGAAGAATCGCAGAAGCTTATCGATATGGAAGCGGTAATGGATGCTGCAATTGAGGCCGCAGAACGCAGTGGTATAGTTTTTCTTGATGAAATAGACAAAGTGGCAGCCCGAAATGGCAGTTCGGGAGCAGACGTTTCCCGGGAAGGCGTGCAACGGGATATTTTGCCGATTGTTGAAGGTTCGACAGTAAAGACAAAATATGGTCAGATAAGGACAGATCATATTCTGTTTATTGCTGCGGGAGCATTCCATACGGCAAAGCCGTCAGATTTGATACCGGAATTGCAAGGACGGTTCCCGATCCGGGTCGAATTGACATCGCTGAAAAAAGAAGATTTTAAACGTATCCTTACCGAACCGCAAAATGCACTGATCAAGCAGTATAAAGCGTTGCTGGCAGTGGAAGGCGTGACGGTTACATTTACGGACGGGGCAATTGACCGTTTGGCTCAAATGGCCTGTGATGTTAATGAACATACGGAAAATATCGGCGCCCGCCGGTTACATACTTTGTTGGAAAAATTATTGGAACAGTTATCATTTGACGCTCCTGATCTTGAGGACAAGGACGTTGTTATAGACGAGAAATATGTAAATGATAAGCTTTCTGAGATCGCGGTAAACCAAGATCTGAGTCACTTCATTCTCTAAATGAAAAAATTTTAAAAATTTTTTCAAAAAATATATAAATTTTTAGAAAACTGTGTTAAGATATCTGTAAAAGATGTCGGTAACTGGTAAATTTTGAAAGGAAGTTTTAAAAATGGCATCGTTGCTGGAAAAAACAAGAAAGATCAACAAACTGTTACAAAGATCGGAGAATGTCGAGTATGACGGGGTGGCAAGAGTTTTATCCAATATCCTCAATGCCAATGTTTATATAACGGACAAAAAAGGCAAGATATTTGGATATGCTTTTGTTGATGACTTTGAGTGCGATGTTATGGTGGAGAAAGTTATCAACCCGGGCATTTTCCCGCACAAGTATGTCAGCTGGTTGCTGAAAATGGACGAGACATCACCAAATTTGAGATCAAAGACAGGAATTTGTGCTTTTGCTGATGGAGAATCACCTTGTATTTTCAATGGCAAAAATACGACGATTGTTCCGATTTATGGAGTCGGCGAACGGATCGGTACCTTGATCGTTGCTAAATTCGACGGGGATTTTGTTGACGAAGATTTGCTGCTGGCAGAGTATGGCGCTACTGTTGTTGGCATGGAGATGCTTCGTGACAAATCACAAAAGGTTGAAGTTGAAGCCCGTAATAAGGCGACGGTTCAAATCGCTCTGGCAACTTTATCCTTTTCGGAGATTGAGGCAGCAGTCAATATTCTCGGCGAACTGAAAGGATCAGAAGGATTGCTGGTTGCTTCGAAGATTGCGGATCGGGTCGGAATTACTCGCTCGGTGATCGTAAATGCCCTGCGAAAGTTTGAATCGGCCGGACTTATTGAGTCGAAATCGCTTGGTATGAAGGGAACTTACATAAAGGTATTGAATGAGCATCTCTTGGATGAGGTGCAGAAACTCAGACGGTGAGCAGTGAACAGGTATGTGAACATTTATCACATACCTGTTTTTTATTTTGAATAAAATAAAAAACAGGACATCGCGCCTATTTTTTTAAAAAGTTTTGAAAAGCCTTCAAATAATAGGAAAAAAATGATAAAATATAAGCGGGGTAGAAGGGATTTAGAGGAATTTGTAGAATAAATAGTAGATGGGGAAAGTATGCCTTTCCCCGATATTCGTGTTTTGTTTGTAAATAAAGAAGGGCGGCTGACCCGATATGTTAGATCAGATTTTAAATTCTCCGGATATGAATTATATGTCACGTGGAATGCAAGCTTCACATATGCGGCATGAGGTTATCAGTAACAACATTGCTAATATAAATACGCCGGGGTTTAAACGCAGCGAGCTTGAATTTGAAGATCTTTTGGCAAAAGAGATCTATGGTGAAGAACCGAGCGGCAAACTGCAGATGGTACGAACCCATGATAAGCATCTGCCCATGACACCGAAAAAATTCATTGCCACTCCGCAGATAGAACTGGATAGTACAACAACGATGCGTGTTGATAAAAATAATGTGGATATTGATATCGAGATGGCTTCAATGGCCAAAAACCATATTTATTACACAGCGTTGGCCAGACAGCTTGGTGGCCATGTTAACAAGCTCAAGAATACAATTTCCAGCAAATAATGAAAGGAAGATGAAAAATGAGCATGTTCGGTGGGATTGATGCATCAGCATCCGGGCTTACAGCAGAACGGTTGCGCATGGACGTGATATCAAATAACATAGCAAATGCCAATACGACGCGGACAGAAAAAGGCGGAGCTTATCGCCGCCGTTATGTTGTATTCGAACCGCGTGATAATGATACGACTACTTTTGCCGGATTGTTGGCGGCAACCAAAAAATCTAAAAACAAGTGGAATACCGGGAACGGCGTAAGAGCTACCCGCATTGAAGAGGATGACAGGCCGGGACCGTTGGTCTATGATCCGGGACATCCTGATGCAAATGCTGACGGTTATGTAGCCCGGCCAAATGTTAATATCGTAATGGAAATGGTTGATATGATCACTGCTTCCCGGGCATATGAAGCGAATACTACAGCAATCAGTTCAGCCAAGAGCATGGCGCTGAAAGCACTTGATATTGGTAAATGAGCAAGCCTTCAAAGTTGAGTGATGAGGTGGCAACATGGAGATAGAAGCACTCCAAATGACTCCGGTCAAAATGAGCGCGGAAAGTCATTTAAATGAGCAGACACAGCCGGAAGAAGTAAAATCATTCGGCGAGTTTTTGACTGATGCATTGAAAGAAACAAACAACCTGCAACAAGAGGCGTCTAAGATGAATGCCGCTTTAGCCGCAGGTCAGCTTGAAGATATATCACAGGCAGTAATTGCCAGTGAGAAAGCAGATATTGCTTTACAACTTACGCTCCAGATACGTAATCGGGCTGTTGATGCCTATCAAGAGATCATGCGGATGCAGGTCTGACAGTTTTCTTGTCGGGTTAAGCTAATTGGGGCGAAGGGATTGAGAAGATGGCAGACTGGAAAGAACGGTTTCTGCAACTTTGGCAGAAGACAACAAAACGTCAACGCTATATTGGTCTTGGCGTACTTGTTCTCTTACTGGCGTTGATATTTGGCGGCAGCTTCTGGTACGGAAGTAAACCGGAATACGTTCCGTTGTTTACAAATATGGAAGCCAAAGATGCCGGCGAGGTTGCAGCAAAATTAAAAGAGTCTAAGATAGACTATGATATACAAGAGACAAAGCTTGGAACGACAATCCGGGTTCCGGCCAAGAGCGTGCATAGTGCCAGACTTGATCTGGCAACGCAGGGGTTGCCGCGTGGACAAAAAGGCTTTGAGATTTTCGATGAAAGTAAACTCGGCGTAACCGAGTTCCAAAATAAAGTCAATTATTTGCAGGCGTTACAGGGCGAACTTACTCGGACTATAGAGCAGATTGATGTTATCGAAAAAGCCAGAGTTCACATCGTTCTCCCGGAAGACAGCCTTTATAAGAAAAATGAGAAACCGGCTACAGCTTCAATCATGCTGAAACTGGCACCGCAAATGTCATTGTCCAAAAAAGAGATCAAAGGTATCGTAAACCTGACCGCTCATAGTATTCAAGGGTTGACACCACAGAATATTACGATCGTTGATGATACTGGTAAGATACTCAATGATCCGGATGATGATAAGAACGATGAGAAAAAATTTGGGCAACTGACTAAGATGCAGCTTGATCTTACTCAGAAGGTTCAGGAACGTTTGAAGAATAATGTTCAGCGCCTTTTGGATCAGGCACTTGGCGAAGGAAAAGCCTTTGTTCAGGTCAGCGTAGAACTTGATTTTGATCAGCGCCAGACGAATAAACAGACATTTACGCCGGTCGTTGACGAATCGGGTATAATTCGCAGCCAACAGGAAACAAGCGAATCTTATACCGGAACGTCGGTAAATCCGGGTGGTCCGGCAGGAACTCAGTCAAATATTCCTGGTTATGTGCAGACGAATAATAATTCCAATGCAACTTACGAGAAAAAGGAATCTACCAAGAATTATGAGATAAACGAGGAAAAGCAGCAGATAGTAGCTTCTCCTGGTTCGATAAAACGACTTAATATTGCAGTGCTGGTAAATGATACGCTTACTCAGGCACAGCAAGACAGTATCCGGCGTTCAGTTGCTTCAGCGGTAGGAATTAATACCGAGCGTGGCGATACGGTATCGGTTGAGCCGTTGCCATTCAATAGTGAAGCAGAACGTTTGGCAGCAGAAGAAAAGGCAAAGAAGGAACAAGAAGAAATGATGCTCTATGCGGTGATCGGTCTGGTAATATTGATCATAATCCTTGCGATTGCTGCTTTCATGTACCACAAACGGCGTAAGAAGGCAGAAGCGGAAGCAGAAGCTGCCCGCCAGGCGGAGAAGGAAGCGGCAGAGGAAGCTCATCGGGCGGAAATTGCCCGCCTTGAAGAAGCTATTGAGCAACAGCGGATTCAGGCAGAAGAATCCGCGGCAGAGATTGCTCGTCTGGATGCTATCCGACGTGGAGAGATTCCGGATCCTGATGCTCCGGAACCGGAGGAAGAAGAGCAAGAAGAGGAAGAGATAGATGAAGATCGTCCGCGTGAACTTACACCGGAAGAAAAAGAACAACAAAAGCAGTGGAATGAGATAGAAAACCTTATTTCCAATAATCCTGCAGAAGCAGCTGCGCTTATCAAAACCTGGCTTTCGGAGGAATGATTACCAATGGATGATATGTATGGGGATGGCGAACAGGAGTTAACAAACCAGCAAAAAGCGGCAATACTCTTTATCGTCATGGGACCGGAAAATTCAGCAAAAGTGTTCACCCATATGGCTGATGATGAGATTGAAAAGATCACTTTGGAAATTGCCGGTCAGAAGCAGGTTACTCAAGAGCAAAAGGCCGCTGTTATCACTGAATTTTATCAGATGGCAATGGCGAAGAATTATCTGTCAGCCGGTGGCCTTGAATATGCTCAGAACATTTTGGAGAAGGCGTTGGGCAATGAAAAAGCGCTTGATATTATCAATCGCCTGACCACCAGCCTGCAGGTCCGTCCTTTTGATTTTTTGCGCAAGACGGACCCATCACAAATCCTTAACTTTATTCAAAACGAACAATCACAAACGATTGCGCTTATCATGGCATATCTCGAGCCTGATCAGGCAGCGATGATACTTTCGTCATTGCCGGCTGACCGCCAGGCAGAAGTAGCCAAGCGAATCGCTATCATGGACCGTACATCACCGGATGTTATTCATGAGATAGAGCGCGTTTTAGAGCGCAAGCTGTCTTCTTTGGTTACGCAGGACTTTACATCGGCCGGTGGTGTTAAGGCTATAGTTGAAGTTTTGAACCGGGTAGACCGTACTACTGAAAAAACGATCATTGAGACTTTGGAAGTGGATAATCCGGAACTTACTGAAGAGATCAAGCGTCTTATGTTCGTATTTGAAGATATTGTTATGCTTGATGACCGTTCTTTGCAGCTGGTACTCAGAGATGTCGACAGCAAAGACTTGTCATTGGCACTCAAGGCATCGCAGCCTGAGGTTTCGCAGAAAGTATTTAAGAATATGTCCAAACGTGCGGCTGATATGCTCAAGGACGAAATCGAGTTCATGGGCCCGGTTAAGATCCGTGATGTAGAAGAAGCTCAGCAGAAGATAGTAAATGTAATCCGCAGACTTGAGGATACAGGTGAGATAGTTGTCGCACGCGGAAAGGGTGACGAAATGATTGTCTAGGGTAATAAAAGCAGCTATCTGGGAAGATAAACCCTGGCTGATAGAAGTTCCACCACCCAAAATAGAAGAAGTTCCGCCACCTAAAGAGGAGCCGGAACAAATCGAAGCCGATGATGCATCAGAAAAGAAATCCAGTGATAAAGAAGAACTTGATTATGCGCTCTGGATAGCGATGAAAAATGATGCTGAGAATATGCGAATAGAGGCGGAAAACCTTTTGGCAGCAGCCAAACAGGAAGCCGCAGCAATCTTTTCCCGCACGAGAGAAGAGGTTGATGAAGAACGTCAGAAGGCAGAAGAAGAAATTACCAAAACTCGTCAGCTGGCTGAACAGGAAGCTGCAGAGATAGTTGAAAAGGCAGTGAATGAAGCCGAAGCCATGAAAGGTGAAGCTGAACAGATAAAAGCTGAATCTGAAACGGCGGCGGCGGAGATCAGAAAAGCTGCCTGGGTAGAAGGCCGGCAGGAAGGCTATGATGCCGGACTGAAAGAGGGCAAAGAACAAGGATATGCTGAACTGCATCAAGTAATAGCCGATGCCAATGCTAAGGCAGAAAAAACCATGAGAGACGCAGAAGAAGAAAAAGAAAAATATCTGACGGAATAA
>CALCTX010000137.1 GCA_937907035.1 uncultured Selenomonadales bacterium | reverse complement strand
ATTTATCTGTTGTTCAAGATTTTATGAATGCAATAGGTGAAACTTCGTCTGTTGAAAATAAAATAAAGAAGATAAATGATATTTTAATTGAAAGATATGAAATTACGAAAAATGGAGAGGGGTATTTAATTAAACGGGATCAAATAAAAATGCCTGATTACGGTTGGTATACGGCTGAGTACAGGTCGTTGGAACCAGGCAAGAAAGAAAGCTTCGCTTGGGATATAAAACTCGATGTATGGAGTAATGAAGGGGCTACAGCAAAGGGAAATTCACTTTCTGTTGATAACTCAGCAGGTTCTGTAACATTTACCTATTTAGAAAATGAAAAGAAATTAAAAGGACCGGATAATGTTATTTTGCAAAAATACGATGAAAAAGTATTTACAGAATTTAAGAACAGACTAATAGAAGAAAAAACAAAACAATTACAAAAGAATTTTCCAGGATTAACACTTGTACCAATTGAATAAATACTAACTTGTTAAATTTACTGGTAATTTCTGAAAAGGTGACCACTTATTTTATAAACGAATTTGTCGATTTCAAGTGATTTATTAAGCCTAAAATCTGATTTTTACGGATTTTAGGCTTATTTTATTGTATAATAAAGGTAAAGAAAGGGGATTTTTGTATGATAAATAAAGGTATAATTTTGGCCGGCGGCTCAGGTACCCGTCTTTACCCGCTTACTACAGCAGTCAGTAAGCAGCTGATGCCGGTATATGATAAACCAATGATCTATTATCCGCTTAGTACGTTGATGCTTGCCGGAATAAAGGAAATATTAGTGATCACAACGCCACAGGATAATGAGAATTTCAAAAAATTGCTCGGTGACGGCAGCCAATGGGGTATTTCAATCTCTTATGCCGTTCAGCCGTCTCCGGATGGTCTGGCTCAAGCATTTATTATCGGAGAGCGGTTTATAAATGGAGAACCTTGTGCGCTCATTTTGGGTGATAATATCTATTATGGTTCGGATTTGGCGGCAATGGTTCAGCAAGCGGCAAAATCTGATGACGGAGCTACAGTTTTTGCTTATTATGTCAGTGATCCGGAGCGTTACGGTGTTGTTGAGTTCGACAAAGACGGTAAAGCTATAAGTTTGGAAGAAAAACCGCTTAAACCAAAGTCTAATTATGCGGTTACCGGTCTTTATTTTTATGATAATGATATCGTTTCGGTAGCTAA
>CALCTX010000136.1 GCA_937907035.1 uncultured Selenomonadales bacterium | reverse complement strand
CATATTCTGCCCATACCCGCCGATAATTGTTTTCCAAATCCCAAACATATTCATCAGCAGCAAACAATGGTGACCCTTCAATCATCTTGCGAAGATTTTTGTGCAAAACATCAAGCGTCTCAAAATCCTTTGCCAAAGCAACTGCCCGATCAATATATTCCTGAATACTGCCAACCGCCAGTTCACTAAGTCCCGCCGCTGTCAAAATTGACAAGCCGAACCGGGACCGCTCACCATACAATGAAACAACGGGCACTCCCATATACAAAGCATCCACGGTCGTTCCGCCTCCGGGCCACGGATAAGTATCAAGCGCTATATCCACATCCAGATACCGCTGTAAATAATCCTGACTTGCCGGCTCAATCTGCACCCGTTCCATTGGCAATCCCAATGATTTCAACCGTTCATAGGCAACATCTGCCGCCAATGGATCAATATATACATCACATTTTAACAGCAGCCGGCTTCCCGGTACCTGTTGTAATATCTCTTTCCATGCCAACAGTATTTCATCCTGATACTTGCGGTAATTATTAAAAATACCAAAAACAATCCAGCCTTTTTCTTTAGCCGGGGTCCCGGCTGATTCCGGCATTTTCAGTCTGCCCGCTGAACAAAACATCGTTCTCAAGCGGATGATCTTTTCAGTAAAAAACTTTTCCTGCTCCGGCAAAACTGCCACTGCATCAGCCAGATAATAATCTGTCAATGATAAACCGGTCGTATCCATATCCCCCAAGCCGGAAATCTGCACCGGAGCCGGTTTATAGGCCAGCCCCGGTAATCCGCTGCCACTGGAATGTCCAGCCAGATCTATCAAAATATCAACTTCATCATCATATATTTGCTTTGCCTGCTCCGCCAGGCTTTGTCCGTACAAGTCCCGCCATTCATCCACGAAGCTTTGCAAAATTCGTGTATACTCATCGTCCTTTTCCACCAAAGAATAACAATACACCTCAAAATTATCCTGGTCATAATTTGCTAATAACGGGAAAATAAACGTATACATAACATGCTGTCGGAAATCCGGTGACAAATAACCCAGTCGCAATTTTTTATGGTTATGATGCCGATGAGCATATTGAGATATTTCCGCAAATAATGACTGATAATCAATATGCGC
>CALCTX010000135.1 GCA_937907035.1 uncultured Selenomonadales bacterium | reverse complement strand
GAACTGGCAATAAAAAGTGCCAAAGCAGGTTATTATCCATCGATAAGTCTTTCGATGGGAGCAAATGCCAATCACTATTTTACATCAAAGAATGATGACGATCAGAGTGTAAATGCCGGCGTGAGCATTTCCTGGGATATTTTTGACAGCGGGGTTACTGAAGCAGCGGTTGACCGGGCAAAAGCAGCGCGGGATATTGCAGCCTTGACACTCAAAAAAGATGTCAATGATGTTGACCTTTCCGTACGAAAAGCCTATTACAATATGCGTGAAGCCGAAAAACGTTTCTCGTCAACACAGGCAGCGGTAGGACAGGCCGAAGAGGATTACTTCATTTCTCGTGAGAAATATCGGGCGGGAGAAGGTTTGATGCTTGATATTATTGATGCTCAGCTGGCTTTATCAACGGCAAAGCTGAATTACATCAGTGCCCAATATGATTACGCCCGTTATAAGGCAACAGTTGAAAATGAGATCGGGCTCGGCGTGGGCGAGAATGTTGAGACTGTGTTGCCGGTTGAGGTTTCAGCGGCTGATACGAAATTCATGGAAGAAAATAAACGGGCCGCAGCAAATCTGATACCGGAACAGGTATTGCCGGATGCAGATTTCACATTGCCGCAGAGAGTTACCTATACTAATAATAATGCTACAGCCGGAGAACCGGTAAATAATAGTTCAGAAGAAGCAATTACGACTACAGCAGTAAATGAGGTGGAGCAAAATGGAAATGAACAATAAGATGAAATACGGGATTATTGCATTAGTTACAGCCGGATGCTTCTTTGGTGGCTATCAGTATTATACGGCGAAGAAACAGGCGGCTGTTCAGCAGGAACAGGAAGCAGAATCAAAAGCAGCTGTTGAACGGAGAGATTTACGCTCGACAGTATCGGCAACCGGTACGATCCGCCCGGTCAACTCGGTTGAAGTCAGCTCGAAGATCACTGCCCGTATTAAAACAGTTCTGGTAAAGGAAAATGAGATCGTCAAAGCCGGGCAAGTAGTAGCTACGCTTGATGGTAAAGATTTTGAAGCAAAGCGTGAACAGGCACAGTACAGGGTAATCAATATGAAAGCCAAGTATGATCGTGCTGTATATCTTTATAATATTGGGGCTTATACCCAGGAACAGTATGAAGACGCAGTATTCAATTATGATACGGCAGTCAGCAATTTGGAAGTAACCGAGTCAGATTTGGCTGAAACGGTTATTACAGCGCCGATGGATGGTATCGTAGTCGGTGAGCCGAAAACTCCGGGTACTATGGCTGTTCAGGGGGTATCCAATCCGACTGTCATCATGCGGATCGCTGATCTTTCCAGCAAGCAGATCAAGGCTCAGGTCGATGAAACTGATATAGGCAATATCAGGGTCGGACAGAGAGCTTCATTTACGGTTGATGCATTTACCGGCAAGACTTTTAAAGCTACGGTAGCAAATATATCGCAGACTGATGTCGGCAATAGCTGGGATACGTCAGCTTCTTCAGGTACTACATCATCTTCGGTAATTTATTATTTTGTAACTCTTGATGTAGAAGATCCTGAAAATGTATTGCTTCCGGCAATGACAGCTCGTTTGGATATCAGTACAGCAAACAAAAAAGGCGTTTTGGCGGTACCGATTTCTGCACTTAAGACCAATCGCCGCGGTCCGTATGTAATTCTTGTAAATGATGATGGATCAACAACTGAAAAGACTGTAAAGACGGGTGTTTACAGTGACGAATATGTGGAAATAATTGAGGGACTGGAGGAAGGACAACAGGTATCGACAGCTTATAAGGCTGCACCGGCAGCTAACGCGGCTGGTGGAAATAAGCAGGCAGGCAAGGGCAAGTCTCCAATGCCACGGTTGCGGTAAGAAAAGTGAGGGATAATAATGGTTCCTACAATACAGCTTACTGATATAAAAAAAATATTCCATGTTGGCGACCAGGAAGTTGCGGCGCTGGCGGGGATTACTACGGATATAAAACAGGGCGAGTTTGCCGCTTTGATGGGACCATCCGGTTCCGGAAAATCAACTTTGATGAACATCCTTGGTTGTCTGGATCGTCCTACCAGCGGATCTTATAAGTTAGATGGCGAGGAAGTTGCTAATTTGTCCGATGATGAATTGGCTCTGACCAGAAACAAAAAGATCGGGTTCGTATTTCAGAACTTTAATCTGCTGTCAAGGATAAGCGCTTTGGAAAATGTTGCTTTGCCGCTCGTTTATGCCGGGGTAAGTGGCCCGGAACGTATCGAACGGGCAATGCATTATTTGGAAGCGGTAGGTTTGGCAGATCGGGCCGATCACCAGCCAAATGAACTTTCCGGTGGTCAGAGACAGAGGGTAGCGATTGCCAGAGCTTTGGTAAATGATCCGCATATTATAATGGCCGATGAGCCGACCGGTAACCTTGATACCAAGTCAACAAACGAGATTATGGAAATCTTTGAAAAGATGCACAGTCTGGGCCGCACAATTATACTTGTCACTCATGAACCGGATATTGCCGCTTGTGCCAGCCGTCAGCTGCTTGTTCGTGACGGACTTATTACTTGCGATGCCGGTAAGGGTGTCAAGATGGATATTGTATAAAGGGGATGGGATGAATGTTTAAGGAAAATGTGCAGATTGCCCTTAAGGCATTATTTGCAAATAAAATGCGTTCTGTCCTCACTATGCTTGGTATTATAATCGGTGTCGGCGCGGTTATTGCTATGGTTTCTGTCGGTATGGGCGTAACAGCAAGTGTTACAAGCAGAATTGCCAGTCTCGGTAGTAATATGCTGATGGTCAACCCCGGTTCACCGAATACAAAAGGTATGCGTGGCGCAGCCGGTTCAATGGTTACGCTGAAATATGAGGATGCAACGGCAATTAAAAATAAGATAAAAGATGTAGAGTATGTTTCGCCGGTTGTTAACAGTTCATTTCAGATTGTCAACGGAAATCAGAACTGGAATTCAACGGTTTACGGTGTAACACCGGAGTATATGTCAATCCGTTCGTTGGCAGTTTCTTCCGGTTCATTTATTACTGAAAGTGATTTGAAAAGCCGAAATCGTGTTGCTGTGATCGGAACTACCGTTTCGACCAATCTTTTTGGCAAAGCCAATCCGGTCGGCAAGAAAATCAGAATTAAGAATTCGCCGTACCGGGTTGTCGGGGTTTTGGAAAGCAAAGGCCAGTCGTCAATGGGACAAGATCAGGATGATGTTGTCATTATTCCGCTGACAACGGCGCAGGAACGTCTTATCGGTATTACCTATGTGCGCTCAATAAATGTTCAGGTAAAAGACCCAGGCAAAATGGACAAGGTACAGAGTGAAATTGAAACATTGCTCCGGCAGCGGCACAGGATAGTCGGCAATAAAGAAGACGATTTCAATGTGCGCAATATGACCAGCATCATGGAAACAATGGAAGAAACAACAACAATGCTGACATTGTTCCTTGGAAGTATAGCGGCAATTTCCCTGATAGTTGGCGGTATCGGTATTATGAACATTATGATGGTATCGGTTACTGAGCGAACCAGAGAAATAGGTATAAGAAAAGCTTTGGGAGCTACTTTTAATACGATAATGACCCAGTTCCTCATTGAATCAGTTGTTATCAGTGTTATTGGTGGTTTGCTCGGAGTGCTTATGGGGTGTGGAGTATCGTATTTCATCTCTGAATTTGGAGGTTTTGATACCGTCATTACCGTAGCACCGATTTTGATAGCATTCCTTTTCTCAGTAGGTATCGGTTTGTTCTTTGGTATTTATCCGGCGCGTAAGGCAGCCAGACTTGATCCGATTGAAGCTTTACGTTACGAGTGATGAGCGAATTGCAGATAAAAAATATTGGCAAAACAAAAAGGGGCTGTCGCATATTTCTTAACATGCGACAGCCCCATATATTTTAATACAGAACTATTATTTCGGATTATACTCAACAATGGAGAGAGTCTTTTGCTGATTAAGATCGATGATAGTGTCCTGATTGATACGGATCATCGGTTCAGCACCAAAGTCGTGCTCATAGCGGACGATTGTCCCTTGCAGACCGTTGCTCAGGAGAACGCGGGAACCAAGGAAGGAATCTTTGATATGATTGAGGAACGGAACACAGATTGCCGGATCAAGCTTGTTATACATTTCAGATGTAATCTGAGCAATCGCTTTAAACGGAGTTTCCTTCTTGAAGCCTTCCCGTTCAGTGGTAATGTTGTCATAGCGATCAACAATGGCAATGATCTTGGCATATTCATGGATATCTTTGCCGGTAGAATTGAAGGGGAAACCAGTACCGTCAGCTGCTTCGTGATGCTGCAGGGCGGCAAGTTTAACACCTTCAGCCAATTCCGTATTATCACGAAGCATTTGGTGACCGTCAATAGTGTGTTTCATGTAGGCGTCAACATCTTCGCCTTTAAGGTATTCAACATTTTTGC
>CALCTX010000134.1 GCA_937907035.1 uncultured Selenomonadales bacterium | reverse complement strand
GCTGGAGTGAAATCTGATCTGGCGGATAAACAATCCACGGAGCAGCAAACAGTTACGGAAAATAAAAAAGATGAATCGTCCAAGGAGAAATAAAGGAGGGGGCTGCCGATTGGCAGCCCCCTTTTGACTATGTATTTCACAATTCATTGAATAACGGCCAGAATAACATTGCTAAATAACCAAGTACGGTTGTCATTATTATGTTTAATATTGACAGCTTTAAACCATAGCGGAACAATTCAGCCGGATTAAGGCCGCAGCTTACGGGAACGGCCCGGGTTGAGACTGGCAAAATGTAAGCGCAGTTTACGGCAACTATTGTTACCAAAATATAAGGTATCGGGTTAAGTCCCAACTCTTCAGCGATACTCTGGATTACCGGAATCGCGATTGAAGCGGCAGCAGTATTGCTGGAGATTTCCGAAAGGAAAGTGGAAAAGATTGTAAATACGCCCATTGTCTCGATACCGCCGGATAACGGCAATTCAGCGATCAAAGCAGCTAAACGGTGGCAAGCACCGGTTTCAGTGACGATACGTCCTAAAGCAAGTCCGCCGGCAAACAGGAAGAACATTCCCCACATCAATTCTTTTTCCGCCTGTTTCCAAGTGAGCATAACGGCATGATTTTCATCTTTCAGGATAAAAGTCAGCAAGCCCAGGATAAAGAAGATGTAGGCCGGCCGCAGAGAAGGAAATATATCGGCAAAGGCGGGACGCAAGAAAGCCAATACGGTAGCCAGGGCAAAGAGCACTAAACCCAATAACTCGCCACGGTGGATCTTACCAAGGCTATGGCGGATTTCAGAAAAATATTCGCTGGTATCAGCTAATCGTTTTACCGGTACCGGAATCGCCAACAGGATCACAAGATTGAGCAGGATAACAAAGGCGAGAAAAGGAATAAATCGAATTATCCAATCGACATACATAAATTCATGGCCGATCAATTTTTCCAGATAGGCGATGGCCGTTAAATTGGCTGCACCGCCGAGCGGTGAACCAAATCCGCCTATGCCGGCTCCCCAGGCAATAGCTAATAATATTGGTATGGCCAACTTGCTGCTGCCTACCGATTCTTCACCAAGAAATTTGAGCATTGAGACAGCGATCGGAACGAATATCATAACTACGACAACATTTGGCAGGATTGAAGAAAGAACAGCCGAAGCTACAAGCCAGACAGTAATTTGCTGGCGGACCGAGGTTCCGATAAAACAGAGCGCATTGACGGCCAGACGTTTGTCCAGACCGCTGTTTGTCCATGTCAGACTGATAAGATCAGACCCGACCAACAGGATGACGATTTCGGAGAAATACTGACTGATGATATGTCCCGGCGGAACCAGATCGAACAGAGCATTTATTGCGATCGGCAAGAATGATGTGACGGCAATATCTACCGGGCGCAGTATCCACCAAAGCCCCATCCAGACAGTCAAAGAGATTGCCACTGCGGCTTTGAAGGTAAATATTCCGTTTAAGAGCCAGGAAAGCAGTATAAAAACTACCGGGCCAAGAATTATATCAAATGTTTTCCGTTCCATGGCCAAGGCTTTAAAAATTTTTCTGTCCATAAAGAAGGAACTCCTTTGCTTGTAGAATTTATGTTATTATTGTAAAATCAATTTGATAAAACATAAAATATTATTTTTTATCTAAATATATAATAATTTTTTATTTTAGGTGAGAGGAATGGATTTTGAATTCTATCGTAATTTTATAACAGTAGCGGAAACGGGCAATTTGACGGCGGCCAGTCGTAAATTGTCACTGGCGCAGCCGGCTTTGAGTGCACAGCTTCGGACTTTGGAAAATCACTATGGAACTCAGTTGATCAAAAAAGGGCGGGGACGAAGACATATTGTATTGACGGAAGCAGGAACGGCTTTTTTGCAAAAAGCTCAGCAGCTTTGCAATACCGAAGACGGGATAGTTCTCGATATGCAGAGTTTTGCCAGACAGGCTGCCGGAACAGTGCGTTTCAGTGTTTCTTATGTTGCAACTCGGCGATTGTTGGAGGATTATTTGTTGCCATTTGCGGAAGCTTATCCCCGGGTAACTTTTCAAATTCGGGAGGAAGCGGTTTCTCAACAAGTCAGCAGCTTGCGGACCGGGATGAGTGATTTTGCTTTTGCCAATGCGCCGTTGGCAGACCGGCAGAATTTCAATTTTCGGCAGATCCGGCAGGAACGGTTTGTAGCAGCATTTTCCAAGCAGAAATTTGCTGCAAAAATTAAGGGCAAAAGTGTTTCATTAGCAACAATTGGCCATTTGCCGGTGGCTTGTAATTATGGCTGTTATAAATTATTGAGAGATTTGTTCAGCAAAGAAGGGATCGACCCGGAAATCAGGTTTGTAGCAACTACAGGAACTGCGGCGATGCGATTTGCTGCTAAAGGAGCTGCAGTTGCAATAATATCTGAAGACTGTGCGAGAGATTTGCCGGAAGGGATGGAAAAAATCTCGATTCAAGATGAAGAGCTGTTTTTTGAACAGACATTTTATTGGTTAAAAGAAGCAGCAGTATCTCCGGCAGCGCAATTGTTTTTGCGGTATTGCGGTTTTTCGACAGATTAGTGAAAAAATTATAACAATGAACCGCATAAGTATGATATAATATAATCGATTATTTAGAATTTATGATGGGAGGGAATTCCTTTGGCGGAGAAGCTTAGATTGATCATCGCGGATGATTCACAGCTGTTACGGAAGAAATTGCGTGATGAATTAGAAAAACTCGATTGTGAAGTCATTGAAGCCGAAAACGGAAAAGAAGCTGTAATGCAAGCATTACAGGCTAAACCGGATGGCATTATTCTTGATATTGTTATGCCGGAGGTTGGCGGAATTGAAGCTTTGGAGACGATAAAAGAGATCAATCCTGATATTCCGGTTGTCATGCTTTCTTCAGCCGGTACGCCTCAAAAGCTTATGAAAACGTTGCAGCTTGGAGCCTTGGATTTTATTCAGAAGCCGTATACAAGTGCACAGATTAAAAAAGCTGTTGAGACTATCCGAAAGAAGGTTGGGGGAATTGAATAGTCATTATTTTTCCCAGCATTTATTAAATAAAGGTATTTTGCCGATCACTCGCGTAAAGCAACTGTTGAAAGACAGTTCTGATTTGAAGCCGGGTCTGCGATTATTGGCAGTTAAGCAAGGAATTGTAACACCTGATCAGATCGGACAACTGGGTGGGCAGTCTGATGACAAATTTATTGCCGCTGCAAAAGAGCAGGGGCTTTTAACAGAGACCCAAATTTCCAATTTATCGCAGGCAATCACCGGAGAAAGCCTGAGTTTTGCGCAGGCTATGTTAAATGATGACATGCCGCTTGGAGATGTGGGAAAGTATCTTCAGGATTATGATGAATATAAGAGTTTGCCGGTTCGGGAAGCTGTCAGTAAATTGATCGGTCCGGAACTTGAGTCGGAACAGCCGATGTACGAGGAATTTTCTGATGTTTTTATGGATTCGTTTGTACGTTTTATTGGAACGCCGGCAGTAATAAATATTGACGAACCGTATCATTTTGATACAGCTGCGGCATCACATATTGTTTCTCAGGTATTGGTCGGAGTTGTAAATTTAGTAACCGGATTTTATGCAACGGATGAGGTTTTTATTGATATTGCCAGCCGTTACAGCCGGGAGAGATTTACTGAGATGAACGATATGGTCCTTGACAGTGTGATGGAATTTTTCAATGTACTGAATGGACTCTATGCGGTAGAGATTGCCAAGAGAGAGTTGGAAGCTGATCTGGAGATACCGACTGTTGCTGCAAATGCAGAGCCAATGGGAAATCAGCAGTTGATCGTGCCGATAGAGACGGGATGCGGCTCGTTTGCACTTATTATGGCAACTGATGAATTTATTTTTGCTTAAAAGTAAAACTTGACAAGGATACCACGCTGTGATATCCTGTTTATTGTTGTGGATGAAGCACACAACTTTATATGGAGTATGTCCGGGAAAGGTTTCCGCTGACATATTGATTCAGGCATTGGAGAGTTGTCCGAGTGGTTGAAGGAGCACGCCTGGAAAGCGTGTGTACGGTGAACGCTGTACCGAGAGTTCGAATCTCTCACTCTCCGCCATGATAATTATTCACAAGTCCCTCGGGGCTTGTGATTTTTGTATAAATAACTATAAAATCTTTTTCAGGTCGGACTGCAGCTTTTGGGTCCTGCGCAATGGGGCCTCATGAACCCCGTCAGGTCCGGAAGGAAGCAGCGGTAAGTGATAAGTTCTATGTGCCGTGGGGGTGCCTGAGGGTTGCAGCCCGACGTGAAAAAGATAATTGAAACTGTTGCAGGTTTTTTGCAGCAGTTTTTTTTATGTGTTAAAATGTCAATATATAGATATTGATTAAGGAGGAGCCACTGTGGCTTATGTAGCGCTTTATCGAAAATGGCGTCCGGGCAATTTCACCGGACTTGTCGGGCAGGATCATGTCAGTAAGACGCTTTCCAATGCGATCATGCAAGGGAAATTATCCCATGCTTATCTTTTTACCGGTCCGCGTGGTACAGGAAAGACCAGTACGGCCAAAATACTGGCCAAAGCATTGAATTGCGATAAAGGACCGACGCCGGATCCGTGCAATGAGTGTGAAAATTGCCGGCATATCAATGATGGTACGTCAATGGATGTATATGAGATCGATGCGGCTTCCAATCGTGGTATTGATGAGATCCGGGAATTGCGGGAAACTGTCAAATTTGCGCCGGTAAGCGGCCGGTTTAAAGTTTATATAATTGATGAAGTCCATATGCTGACCAGCGAAGCTTTTAACGCACTGTTAAAAACACTTGAGGAACCGCCGGCAAATGTTGTTTTTGTTTTGGCGACGACGGAGATACACAAGGTTCCGGCAACGATCCAATCGCGTTGCCAGCGCTATGATTTTAAACGGATAGCGATTGAAGACATTATAGCCCGGCTCAGTGAAGTTTGTGAGAAATCGGGAATAAAAGCAGATAACGAAGCAATCCGGCTTGTTGCCTATCAAGCTGATGGCGGAATGCGTGATGCACTTTCGATCCTTGATCAATGTGTAGCTCTTACGGATTCGGAAATTACCGCAGCCGCTGTCCGTGATGTGCTGGGGTTGATCGGACATGAACAAACAGTGCGGATCATCAAGGCGATCGCTGCTAAAAATGCGAATGAGATATTGACAGCGATCAGTGATATATTGGTGCAGGGCAAGGATCTGCGTCAGTTGGCGAGTGAATTGATCAGTGAATTGCGGGCGTTAATGATCTATAAAGCAGCCGGCAAGTTGGAAGGAACGACATTTTACGAAACTGATGAAGCTGTGCTCGGTGAATTGGCAGGATTGTTTGCTGCCGGGGAATTTATGCCAATAATCCAGAAGCTTAATGATGCCCTGAATGATATGAAACAGACAACGGACCCAAGAATAACTTTGGAAACAGCATTGTTGTCTTTGTGTGCTGCTCCAGTTGTTCAGAGCAGGCCGGCGGCAGCAGAACAGGGACAGATAAGTAATGTTGAGGCCGCAAAGATCCAGCAATTGGAAGCCAGATTGGCACAATTAACAGCCACTGTAACAGCCTTGGAGAGCCGGAATACTGTATCGGCAGGTACTGTCCCAAAGAAAGAGACCGGGCAACGGGAAGTAAAGGCAGCTGCGGCCAGACGGTCGGTTAAAAAAGTTGTTCCGCTGGCGGTAACGCAAGAAGGAAAAACAATATTTGCCAATTTGCTGTCGCGGGTAAAGGACGACAAAAAAGCTTCAGTTGCGGCTTGCTTGGGCGGGACCTCATTTGCCGGTATGGATGAAGTTCACTTCCGGATCCAGGCGCCAAACAGTTTTACAATGAATCGCCTGTCGCAAAAGGATTATAAGTCATATTTGGAACAATGTTTGCAGGAATTGTCCGGACGAGAAATGATGTTGGAATGCATTTTTGAGCCGCAGGCACCGGCAAAACCCGATAAGGTTTTGCCACCGGAGGATCCTGCAGATATCGGGGGGCCGGATTTAACACAATTAACGCCGGAGGCCAAAGATTGTCTGGCTGAATCTATGAAGATATTAGGTGATCATTTTGTAGATAAGGACATCTACGAAAAAGAACATAAATTGTAAAGAATATATTCTTCAGTGAACAAATACAGGGAGGTATTGTTATGTTGGAAGGAATCGGAAAGATCGGAAATTATTTAAATCTGCGCAATATGAAGATCGATGCGCACTATCGGATCACAACGGGACAGAGTCTGACACAATTAAAGGCAAGTCTTGATCACCGGCAGACGATGCAGGTAACTGCAAAACCAAAAAGTTCAAGTTTATCGGATAAGATGAAACTTTCTTTGATAAAAGATAAATTGAAACAAGGCCGGGAACTTTCAGCCAATGAAATGAAATATCTTAAGGAAAATGATGCAGGTCTTTACCGTAAAGCCAAAAACGTTGCCGAAGCCAGAGAAGAACTGAAACGTGACCTGAAAAATGCGAAGACCCGAAATGAAGCGCGTTCAGCTGTTATGAGGGCACAGCTCAAAGCGGCTGATGATGCAATGTCCGAAATAGCTGCTTTAAAAAACAATGCCGGCGGTGCTGATGTCAATATTGGGAATGGGTACGAAGCCGGCAGTGAAGTGACTGGCGGCAGTGCTGATTTTCAAGCAAGTATGGCAACTGATGCCGGCGAAGGAAATATGTCGTCAACAGCTATGGTTGAGGATAATAGTGAGGCAGTTATTTCTGATGCGGAAGCAAAAGAAATATTGGGCAATCTTCTCCAAAGCATCAATGAAGCAGTAACAGAGGCAGAAGCAGCAGAGAAGAATGCAGCTGCGGTTGATGGGGAAGAACAAAAGCAGAATGGCGGAACAGATGACGGCAAGCGAACGATTTATGATATCGTTGATGAATTGCTTTATAAATTTAAAGCTATCCAGAATGAATGGGAAGAATATATAAAGGGTAAGGAATATAAACAAATGCCGGAAAATGCAGGAGTCTCTGCTCCGACTACTGATGAAACAGCCTTGCTTGATGCGGTGGCAAGTTACAAAACACATCAAAAGGCTGACGTATCTTTGCTTGATTTAGAACAATAGCTGTTAAATAAAATATCGGAAGCCACATTCTGTTTGGTTTAAAGGGATATGGCATACATTTTTATTTAGTTCGTATAAAAGGACTCGCTTCACATTATAGCGAGTCCTTTTAAATTTGTGCTATTAAATGAAAAAATCAAAATTTGCAGATATGGGGAAGATTGTTCTCACGGGACAACCTGGCGGTACGAAAGAGTGATAGCATAATGTCAAAGCCGTGGAGATGCAGACCTGCAGCGGACTTAACTGTTAATGC
>CALCTX010000133.1 GCA_937907035.1 uncultured Selenomonadales bacterium | reverse complement strand
AACACCTGGTACGGTGGTGAGATGAAGAAGGGTATGTTCTCAATGATGAACTACTACCTTCCCCTCAAGGGCATCGCTTCAATGCACTGCTCCGCCAACACCGATATGGACGGTAAGAATACCGCCATCTTCTTCGGCCTTTCCGGTACGGGCAAGACCACGCTTTCAACAGATCCCAAGCGTCTTCTTATCGGCGACGACGAGCACGGCTGGGACGATAACGGTGTTTTCAACTTTGAAGGCGGCTGCTATGCAAAGGTTATAAATCTTGACAAGGATTCAGAGCCCGACATCTACAACGCAATCAAGAGAAATGCTCTTCTTGAAAACGTTACTCTTGACAAGGACGGCAAGATTGATTTCAACGACAAGTCCGTTACCGAGAATACAAGAGTTTCTTATCCCATCAATCATATTGATAATATCGTACGTCCCGTTTCATCGGCTCCCGATGCGAAGCAGGTAATCTTCCTTTCAGCTGATGCTTTCGGTGTATTGCCGCCGGTTTCCATTCTTACTCCGGAACAGACGAAGTATTACTTCCTTTCCGGTTTCACGGCTAAACTCGCCGGCACTGAGCGTGGTATTACGGAACCGACTCCGACATTCTCCGCTTGCTTTGGTCAGGCATTCCTTGAACTTCATCCGACCAAGTATGCTGAAGAGCTCGTTCGCAAGATGGAAATGAGCGGTGCAAAAGCATACCTCGTAAATACCGGTTGGAATGGAAGCGGCAAGCGTATTTCCATAAAAGATACCCGTGGCATTATTGATGCAATCCTTTCCGGTGCTATCAAGACGGCTCCGACCAAGAAGATTCCGATGTTCAACCTTGAAGTTCCGACTGAGCTTCCGGGCGTTGATCCGAAGATCCTCGATCCGCGTGACACTTACAAAGATGCTGCAGAGTGGGAGACAAAAGCAAAGGATCTTGCCGGCCGCTTCAACAAGAACTTTGTAAAATATACTTACAATGAAGCAGGCAAGGCACTTGTAGCCGCAGGCCCGCAGCTTTGATAAATTCACGAAAGAAATATTGATCATATGCAAAATGACTGTTTCATGGTTATTCATGAAACAGTCATTTTTTAATTAAAAAAAGGGAATTGGTAAGAAATGTCGAATAATTTTATTATCAGGACATTTATGACAGGAGGTTTAGTATTATGCGAAAAGAACGAGATTTTTTAGGTGAACTTGAAATTCCGGATGATGCCTACTATGGTGTTCAGACGATGCGGGCAATGGAGAATTTCCATATTACCGGTGAGCATCTGGACAAAGATTTCATTCATTCAATGGGTATTGTAAAAAAAGCAGCGGCATTAGCCAATATGCGGACCGGACGTCTGGATAAGAAGATCGGTGATGCATTGGTTCAGGCAGCGGATGACATAATCAACGGAAAACTTGATGATCAGTTCCCGCTTGATCCGATACAGGGCGGAGCCGGTACATCCGTAAACATGAATACCAATGAAGTGCTTTGCAACCGGGCATTGGAGATAATAGGAGAAGACCGTGGCCGGTATGACATTATCTCACCGAATAACCATGCCAATATGGCCCAGTCAACGAATGATGCTTTCCCGACAGGGATCAAGGTATGTATTTCAAAAAAGAGCAAACCGTTGATGAAAGCGTTGTCCCGGTTAGCTGATGAGCTTGACAAAAAAGGCGAGGAATTTAAAGATATCCTCAAGGTCGGCCGTACACATCTGCAGGATGCTGTGCCGATTACCTTGGGACAGGAAATGCATTCCTATGCATCGGCAGTGCGCCGTTGCACAAAGCGGATCGAAGTATCGCTTGGCCTTATCCATACGATAAATATGGGTGGTACGGCAATCGGTACCGGCCTTAATGCTGAGCCGGCTTATATAAAAGCAGTTGCAGAAGCCATGTCAGAAATTACCGGTGAAGAATATCATACTGCTCCTAATATGATTGACGGAACAAATAATACAGATGTGTTTGCTGATACCTCAGCCGGACTTAAGGGAACGGCGCTCATTCTCATCAAGATGGCGAATGATTTCCGCTTGATGGGTTCCGGTCCGCGCTGCGGATTTGATGAATTGAAGATTCCGCCACGCCAGCCGGGTTCATCAATAATGCCGGGCAAAGTTAATCCGGTTATTGCCGAAGTGCTTGACCAGGCTTGTTATCAGGTGATCGCCAATGATATGGCTGTTACTTTGGGTGTCGAAAACGGGCAGCTGGAGCTCAATGTAATGGAGCCGGTGATATCCTTCAATCTTTTCAATTCGTTCCGTTATATGACCAATGCCGTTAATACATTTACCGATAAATTGCTGCTTGATCTGAAGGCAGATGAGGAACGGTGCAAATTCTGGATGAATTACAGTATCTGTGCGGTAACGGCACTTTTGCCACATGTCGGCTATGAAAAATTGTCGCCACTGGCTAAGGAATCTTATGAGACCGGCCGGCCGATCATGGATATTGTCCGGGAGCATAAGCTTTTGCCGGATGAAGACCTGGAACGTATCTTAAAACCGGAAAACATGACAACACCGGGTGTGGTAAAATAAGACAAAAAGACCCATTGAGTTTTGCTTTTTATCAGCAGGCTCAATGGGTTTTTGGTTTTGGAAGCTTTACAGTTAATATTCCGGCTGAAAGAACGAGTACAATGCCGGTGATTTCAGAAATCGACAGTACTTCGCCATAAATTATGATCCCCAATACAGCAGAAACTATCGGTTCAAGTGTAGCTAAAACAGCGGCCCGCCCTGATTCCATACGGCTGAGACCGATGGTGTAAAGGGCAAAAGGCAGACAACTGCCGAACAAGCCCATGACGAAAGCCAGCGGAAACAAACCGCCGGCGATCAATTTTGCAAAAAGCGGAGGAAGGTCTATGAGGAGCAGTGAACCACAGGCCGCAAAGATAAAAGTATAAAAAGTTACAACAAGTGGCCGGTAACCACGGATAAGGGCCATAGTTCCGAAGATGCTGTAAAGTGCGTAGCCAATACCGGAGCCGAGGCCGAGCAGTATGCCTTCAAAGGAAAATTTGATCGCGGTTGTATTGTTGAAGATCCCGCAGACAAGAGAGGTTACTAAAATAGCGATGACCAAAATTCCCAGTTTTATTCGGGTCAGCGGTTCTTTAAACAATAATGCTGACAGAAGCATGACAAATATTGGGGAAGTATACATCAATACAGAAGCAAAAGCCGCTGAAGTTACGGCAACATTTTTAAAATAACACCAGCTGAAAAAGACGATACTGATAAGGCCTGCTCCTGCAAAACACCAAATATCGCTGATCTTCAGCCGCATGGCTGGAGAACCGTCAGCAGATCTGTTTTTTCGTTCGGTTGCATATACATAGAGAAAAAGCCAGAAGGCGCTGGACAAACAGCGGAGAAAAACTATTTCAGCACTGGAAAATCCGGCGTTGGAAAAAGCGCGGACAAATATGAATAAACCGCCCCAAAAAACGGCGGCGAGAATTACAAATATCGGAGCCATTATTTTTGTTTCACTTCCTGACAGGTTATGCAAATTATGATATCACATTGCGCTTTTGCAGTTCAACAGTGAATGTCAAAATTACTTGCAGTTGTTATTGAAAACTATCATAATAGAGCATGGAGGGAGAGAAATGGCGGAGACAAAAAGACTGGTATTCAGTGCTTTCTTTATTGCGACAGGAATTATTCTGCCGCTGTTTTTTCATTATATAAGTTTTACCGGTCCCGTTTTTTTGCCGATGCATCTGCCGGTACTTTTGGGCGGATTGCTGCTTTCATATCGTGCCGGGTTGATCATTGGCCTGGCTACGCCATTGTTGTCCTCATTGTTTACCGGCATGCCGCCATTGCTTGTTTTGCCGATAATAACTGTTGAGCTGGCACTTTACGGACTGATATCCGGCTGGCTGTATCAGCAGCAGGGCAGGTCTTGCCTGACTGCGCTTTTAGGGGCGATGGTAATAGGCCGCATCGGTACAGGAGTGGTGCTGTTTATAGCGGCGCCTCTGCTGGGGATAGATATTCCGCCAATGGTTTATATATTGGGGGCATTAGTTAAAGGATTGCCGGGAATAATCTTGCAGCTGTTGATAATTCCAATGGTATTTCGCCCATTGGACCGGGCGATAAATGAAGTTTGATATTAGTACAAATGGAGGCGGCATCATGGGAAAAGTTGAAGAGCTGGTATGGAAAGAATCATTCAATGTCGGTATAGATTATATCGACGAAGCACATCAAAAATTGTTTGCTGTTATCCGACGGGTACTGCGGCTGGTACAGGCGAAAGATTATATGCAAAATAAACAGACCTGTATTGAAGTGATCAAATTTTTGGAGGAATATGCGTTAAGTCATTTTGCGGCTGAGGAAGAATACCAGAGGTCGATAGGTTATGAAGGATATGAGATGCATAAAGCTCTGCACGATAATCTCACGCATGTTACCCTGTAATGAATCAGTTAAAGCTCTTGCAATGCTTTCCTCATTCATGTTAAGGAAGTTTTTCATGGCAAGTTTGATACCTTCTTCATCAGTATTAACTCTAACCTTTGCAACTGCGTCAATATCTACACCAATGAAATCCTGTGTAGGAATATATCCGTTTGTCTTAATATCGATACTGATCTGCTTAAGTAAAAGGGCATCCTTTCTCTCTAAGAAAGGAATCTTGATTCCAGCTCTACCAATCAAAGTTCTTGTCTTTCTAAAACCAGAAATGATAAGAGCCTGGTCAGGTCTTGCCTTAACATAACCGCTCATGATGATAATGAGCAAAATAACTACGGCTACTGCGATGATTCCAATTAAGATTGGATCCATTCCCATGCCTGCTACTAATACATTTGACATAATCTTATCCTCCTTTATGCCTTTATAAAAGGGTCCGCCGTTTTTGTCGACACACCCCCACACCAAATTGATTATAAAACGCTCTTTTTTGTCGCGTTTTTCATTTGTTCTGATGTCAATTATCTATGACAAAATATCCCGTGTCAAGAAAAATCGTACCGATTCAAAGCGCGTTCATTTGCATTACATGAATATAAATATAAAATATATTTATTAGAAATTAATACATGTATTCGAGGGGAAAATGCTTACATTTAAGTGTGACAATTGCGGAGGTGAGATGACCATTCACAGTAGTGGAAATCTCGTATGTCCATACTGCGGAAGCATACAGACATTTTCTGATAAAGAGCTGGCTGATTATCGCGAATTACGTAAGAATATTCTTCAGTATCTGGTAGCAGTAGCAGACAATAAAGAAGCAGATACAAGTGCTGAATCATTCTGGTCTTTTGCTGAGACAAAAAACTTTACCATGAAGGACGGCACTCCTTTGGGAGTAAGATACATCTACGAGGCAAAAGACGATGATATATCTATGTATTGCGCTCGCGAGAATGTAATCTACCACTACCCTGAAGCCAAAAGATTATGGGCAAAGGAAGCTCTTAATAAGGTTACTTCCATTACATTTCCTCAGGCAGGAGACAAAGACTTATCCAGATGTTTACCAGCATTTCAGGGAATGTATGAACTTGAAGATAACTGCATCATTTTAGTATTCCGTAAAAGTGAAGATATGTATCCACTCTCTATGTTTGGCAACCTGCCTTATGTTCACGCAGCATGGATAGTATCAAGGATAGAGAATATCTGCTGCCTGCTTAAGTATAACGACGTGTGCCATAGTGGCCTTACACCTGATTCTATTTTTATCAATCCTAGAACACACGAAGCTGCCATAATGGGCAACTGGCACAGGGCAAACGCATTAACACTTACTAATCAGGTTCAAGACTTAAAAGATATGCGCTCTATTACTACCAAGGTAATTGGGCCTGTGTTTGACAGTATTCCAGATATGTTCAAATCATTCCTGAATAACGCACCTAAGGCAGATGCATATTCTGATTTTGAATACTGGGACTATGTTATAGAACGAGGACTTGGCGGGCGTCATTTCCATAAAATAGATACTAATTCAATCAAGCCATAAGGAGATAACAATATGGGTTACGGAAGTTACAGAAGTTCTGACTGGTCCAGACTTAAGGACAGTTCAAAAATCACACATGATTCTACAGCAAATGACATTTTTAAGAGTCATACAATCGCTGAGAAGTTTGATCCAAAATTTGTAAGTGTTCGTGAGTCCAGAGACTCTGAAGAGCATCCAAATTCAACACCTGTAATCATCGGATTAGATGTAACAGGATCTATGGGTTATCTCTCTGCTGAGATTGCAAAGAATGGTCTTCACGAGACAATGATGAAAATCTATTCCACAAAGCCAATCGAAGATCCTCAGATGATGTTCGCGGCTATCGGTGATGTTGTAGATAAAGCTCCTTTACAGGTTACACATTTCGAGTCTGATATTAGAATTGCAGAGCAGCTTATGGAGCTCTGGCTTGAAGGCCGCGGAGGAGACGGTCCTGAGGATTACCCTTTGCTTTGGTATTTTGCAGCCAAGCACACAGCTATCGATTCGTATTCAAAGCATAACAAGAAGGGATTCCTCTTTACTATCGGCGATGCTGACTGCCATCCAAATATTCAGGCATCAGATATCAATAGAATATTTAACGATTCAATAACTGAGCCATATTTGATTGAGGAACTATCAAAGATGGCTTCAGAGCAATATGAGCTTTTCCATATTCATCTATCAAGCTCAGGAAATGCACCTGTTCCACCGAATTTCGCGAAGGCAATTCCTGGCCGAGTTATAGTCATTCCTAAGGCTAATGTCGACAGAATTCCTGAGATTATCATCTCCGTTATGGAGCTTATTAACGGCAAGGATCAGGATAAAATCATCGAGCAGTGGGACCCTGTTGCTCAGCCAGTAGTTAAGAATGCAATTGGTGGTCTTAATCTCAAGACCAAAAAGAAGAAGGGATTCTTCTTTTGAGTAATCCATACTGCCGCGCTGTTATAGGTAAAAACTTTGGTGACGAGGGCAAGGGCCTTGCCACCAATTTCTTTTGCAAAGAATACTCGTCTAACATAGTCGTAAGACATAACGGGGGAGCACAGTCAGGACATACTGTAGAGACGCCTGATAAGCGCTTTGTTTTCCATGAGTTATCCTCAGGATCGCTGCAAGGCGCAGATACTTTCTGGGCAAAAACATACCACCCTGATTTGTATAAACTCTCCGAAGAAGTAAATGACTTCAAAGCACTTAACAATACAGTTCCAGGAATCTACGGCGATGTCAATTCATGCGTGACAATTCTTGATGATGTTCTTATTAATATGGGTCTTGAAGTTATGCGGGGAAATTCCCGCCACGGCTCATGCGGAATGGGGATTTACGAGTGCGATTTAAGAACAGCTGCTG
>CALCTX010000132.1 GCA_937907035.1 uncultured Selenomonadales bacterium | reverse complement strand
ATTGCCATCCATTGCTGTTACAGTTCCCATTCCGCCGACTAAAAAGTCACCATGAACAACTGCTATGGCAAAAGATGAGCCTGGTTGCAACGTAGCATCATAAATCGTATTACTGCCTGATGTTGTCTTAAATCCTCCGGCTGCGACCGTCTTAAACCCTAACGGGCGCAACTTCTTTTCCATATCCGCATAGGACACCGAATCGAACCCGGCCGCAAACAGCGTTCCTTTATATTCCGGTTCCCGACCGCCGGTCTGGTCATTAGCATTATTAAGCGGCATAATTTTTCGCGGTGCGGTCTCTTTAGCCGGCTGTTCAGTTTGCGTATCAACCGGTTGTTTTTCCTTATCAGTCTGTTCTCCATCGGATTTGGTTTCAGATGGTCCATCTTTTTTAGGATCGGTTTCTGTTGCCTTCCCGTCTTTTTCCGCCTGTTCAGCTTCTTTTTTAGCTTTTTCCTCAGCCTCTTTTTTCAGCCGTTTTTCCCGGTCTTCATTTACCTTTTTAAAATCGACCTGGGTAATCTGTTTCGGCTTTTTATTATCCGGAAGGTCCCAAATTTTAAGCATTTCCTCGATCGGCGTAATAATAAAGGTTGTCGGCTCCATGTCCTTCATCGTTGCAGCCGCAGCTCCGATAAGCAAGCCATCAATATATACCGGACTTCCGCTCATACCATGGATAATGCCCCCCGAAGAATCAATAACCGGACCGGAAGCCTTAGCCACGATCGCTGCCGGAGTTCCTTTTCCGCCTTGAGCAATTCCGATTATTTCAACCCCAAACGGAACGATCTCCCCCGATGAATCAATTACTGTCCAGCCGGTTCCGCTCATCCCTTCCTGAATCTCTGAAAGTGGCATGATCTCCGGCATTGCCATAACCGGCGAACTAAATAACACAGTTGCTCCCAACACGATTGTCGCAACTGTTTGTTTAAATATTTTTTTCAGGCGCATATTTCCCAAAAGTTTTTCCAAAAATTCCACCCGCCTCATTTTTCTTTGATAACAATAACTTTTGTTTTTGGTTTAACATCGTCGCCGATTTTGATCAAAACTTCAATAATCTCTCCATTAACGGTAGCCCGTGCTGCGACTGCATTGCCAAGCGATGTTTTTACTCTTAATAACGCATCGCCTTCTTTTACTGTATCGCCAACTGACTTGACCGCACAAACCTCTCCGCCCAAAGTGGTTACTATTGCCGTCCTGTCACCCCAAAACAGCCAATAAACAGCTGTACATATAATGAGCGCAACTATCGCTGAAAGTAACGGTTTATTTTTCATCCTGCACCCCGTTTACTTTTTTGATAAAACTACTAACGCACTGCCGACAGGTCTCTCTTTTCCATCAGACGGACTGTTGACGACCCTGTTCCGCAACACCATTTCTGTTGAACCGCCGCCATCAAAATTTATTGCTTCACGTGCACCCATTTTTTTCAAAAGCTCAGCCCATTCGGTAAGTGTACAGCCGATACTGAAGCTTTGCCGGCCGTCAACAATACCCAACAAATACTGACCGTCAGGCATAATCCCGAACCCAGTCCGTGGCGCACGTCCTACTGCTATGTCATCAGGAAACTCCTCTTCTAAAGCAGTAACCTTAACCTGTCCGTTTTTCAACAACATCGGTCCGGCACCGATAACCTGTGGTACACCATTCCAAATCGGTCCCAAATTTTCGTTTATAACGACCTTGTCACCGACTTTAACATTGCGGAAGGTATTTTTCGCCGTCCCATGTACAGAAATTATATATCCGTCTGCCGGTATATCAGAGTTATTTCCTTTAAATAACGAAACAATATTCCCCCTGATCAGATATTCCTTGCCAAATTCATTGGTTCCGGTCTTTTTATCGTAATAGCGGTTATAAATGACAAGTCCGTTTTCTCCCCGTTCAGCATTGACCCCGGAAGCAAACAATGTCGTCTTGCCGATCGTTACCGCACAATTATAAGCGAGTTTATCAACAAAAGCCGCCCCATCAGCTCTTATTCCTAATGCACTGCGTGTAAAACAGGTCGTACCGGCTGTAGTTCCGTCAATCCTTAAATACCCGAGAATTGTCCCGTCATTACCAAAATAACTGGCATTGATAGCTGCCACGGCTTTATTATCCGCTGCAATCTTTGCGGTTGTCTGCCGCCCCTTGACAATTCCGCCGGCCAATGCCGGGCGGATATTATATTTTTTGTTATCAACAGCCAAAAAATGTGCCGAGAGCGGGCCGTCAATTGTCCGGCGATTATAAGTAATATGCGTAATGCCATCTGCAACAATGATCTTTTTTATCCGCTCGTAATTTTTAGCAATATCCAAATACAACCGTTGCGGATTTTTCAGCGTATTGACCGTGTATTCTGCCGGATCAGTCAAATCAATAATTATCTTTATTTTGTTGCCCAGCGTTGTATCATATTTGATACCCTTTACCTGCGAACTCTTTACCGCCGGTTTACCCTTTGCCCGGTCTGTCGTTCCCATGAGTTCAATAACGATCCGCTGACCATTATTTTCTTCTGTTACTTTATGATCAGCAGCTTGCGACAGTTCAAAAACGATTCTGTCATTATCCTGATCAGAATTCCACCGGACCGCCTTCAGTTGTGCCAGCTGAGCCGCAAACACCGTACCAGTCAACGACAATAAAATGACCAATGACAATACAAACCTTAACAGCAAATTCCTTTTTTTCAAAACAGCCACCTTCCTATATACACAAGAAGAAGCTGTCGCCTGCATATTCTACATTCGACAGCCCAAAATACTTATTGACCTTTTCCGGCAGTATCTTCCAAGCCACTGCTGGCCATAACCTGCGGTTTTAACTGTTTATACAGCATATCAGCTACTCCGACGCCCCCGGACTTTGCCGCTTGCTGCATCATTTCCGAGTCAAGCATCGACTGCCAGATCTTATCGGCATTGGAATCACCGAACAATTCGTCTTCCGGAACCGTATCCCGCATCTTTTTATACATCAGTTCCATATACATCGCTTCAAACCCTTGACAAGCTTCCTTTAGTTCTTTATCTAATTTTTCGGCTTTTTCTTCGGCTGTCAGGACTCTTCGGCCGGCAACTTTTCCTGCAATCTTATCAGCGTCTGTCTGCTTGGCTTTGCGGAGCACTTCCTCAAATGCCGATGCATCAGCTTGTTCCTTTGCCGCATCGTACTGAGCGGTATTATACATTGCCATGTTACTGTTTATTGCATCAATCATCATGATTACCTCAAGTATTTACACTATTTCCAACTCGGCATGCAATGCACCGGAAGCCTTGATCGCCTGTAATATCGAAATAATATCCCGCGGCGTTGCTCCGACTGCATTCAATGCACCGACTATATCACTGATATCAGCTGTAGCTGGAAGAACTACCGTATTAGCACTGGCTTCTTCAACATCAACATTAGTATTTTTTGTAGTAATAGTATGTCCAAAACTCAAAGGTGCCGGCTGACTGGACTCCTGGTCCTTCTCTATCTTGATTGAGAGGCCGCCCTGCGTTATTGCCACATCATCAACCGAAACATTACCACCCATAACAATAGTCCCGGTACGTTCATTGACAACAACTTTAGCAATATTGTCCGGCGTCACTGACAGTTCCTCAATATCAGCAACAAAACTTACCAGATCCCCACGATACCGTGGCGGGATAGAAATATCGATCCGCCCCGGATTAGTTGCCCTGGCAATCGAACCAAAACGTTGATTTATCGCCTGCATTACCCGGGATGCGGTTGTAAAATCAGACTTATTCAGTGACAAAGATATAGAACCGCCCTGTCCCAAATTGTCTTCTACTGACCGCTCCACTATCGCTCCGTTTGGCGTCGTACCGACGGTCGGGAAATTTTTTTGTGCCTTATTGCCACCGCGTCCGGCAGTAAATCCACCAGTCGAAACTGCACCCTGAGCAACGGCATATACAATCCCGTTGCCAGCCCGAAGCGGCGTCTGGATCAATGTCCCGCCCTGAATACTCTTAGCATCGCCCATCGAGGAAACCGTAATATCAATAGTATCTCCTTCCCGGACAAACGGCGGTAATGTAGCTGTGACCATTACCGCAGCTACGTTTTTCGTCTTTAACGAATTTTGATTTATGGATACTCCGAATTCATTAAGCAAATTGACAACCGACTGCAAAGTCTCAATAGTTTTATTGGAATCGCCCGTACCATTGAGGCCCATTACCAAACCATAACCAACCAGCTGGTTGCTTCTGACTCCCTGCACTTTAGCAATATCTTTGATCCGTGTTGATGATGTATCGGCAAATGCTGTACTCATTGATCCCAGACACATAACAATTGTCAAAACTAATGTTAATAAGGTTTTCATTTAAAACACCCCATATAAAATCAGAACAAAACATTGAATATCTGAGTAAGAATCCCCTGCCGTTGCTTAGCATTGAGCGGTCCCTTGCCGTCAAACCGCAAGGTTGCTTCCGCTACCTGAGTTGACTGAACTGTATTGGCCGCTGTAACATCATCCCGGCGAATAATACCTCGCAACGTGATCTTATGTTCATCTTTATTTTGCCAAATAGATTGAGTTCCTTCTACAACCATGTTCCCATTCGGCTGCACTTCCACAACTGTTACCGTTACCCGCCCATGAACAGAGTTATTGGCTGTTGCCGCTCCATCGGCTTGAAATTTATCTGACCCGCTGGCCGAAGCTGCCTTCAAAAAATCAAAAATACCTATTCCGGCACTGAGGTTAGTACTGCCGGACTTACTGTTCGAAGTGGCTTTTGCCGTCGACGTTGTCGTAGATTCACTGATAACTATAGTCACCACATCTCCAACATTACGCGCTTTGCGATCAGCAAAAAAACCTATTGAATGCCCAGTATCATCTGACCATAACGATGCCGCAGAAACAGGAGCTGTTGCTCCCAAAAGTGTTATCGCACACAAGCCTGCTGCCACACTATACTTTAATGTTTTTTTCACTTCAGTCACCTTCTTTACAGTACCTGAACTGTTGTTGCATCTATAACCCTACCCCGCATTATTCTTCCGGAATCAATATTTTTTACCCGGATCACAGCATCTTCACGGCCGCGCTCCATAGCAATCGCTTCCGTTTTTACCATAACTCCGTTAACAACAGCGACAACATATATCTGAGTTCCGACTTCAATGATCACCGGATTGACGATCATTCCCGTCGTAAAAATCGTACCGCTATTGATAATACGATTAGCCTCCCGACCGACAAGCTTCGACGGATCGGTAAAATACTTGCGATTAATGCTGCTGACATCACGCTCGGCAATCTGCAGATCACTCGCCGCAATAATTTGCCGGGGCTGAATATTATTTATCGCAACTACCACATTGTCAAAAACATGGACCCGATAAGTACACCGTACTTTACGAAACGCTTTTCCGTCAATTTTTACCATGACTTCAACGGCAGTAGCTGTCCCATAACGGACTCCATACGGCAAAAAAGGTTCAAATGTAACCTCGCCGGCCGGAGCTTTGAAATCTCGCGGTTTCTTGACCAGTTCCACGCTATGCCGCCGTGTATCTTCTCCCTCAGCCACTGTCTGTTCTAAAAAATCCGTTGTCTGCTGCGCCAGTTCTTCTGTCTCCACCAGCTGTAACTCACCGACTGACTCCGGTAAAACAGCTTCTGCCACGTCGGAACAGACTCCGAAAAACAATACGGTCAGAAGAATAACAATTACGCGACGCATCAGCGCTTCAACCCGTTAGCAATTTCCAGCATAGAATCAGAGGTAGTGATCGCTTTGGCATCAGATTCATATGCTCGCTGAGCCACGATCATATTGACCATTTCCTCAACAACCTGAACATTGCTCATCTCAATCGTTGACTGCATAAGTGTCCCGGCGCCTTCAGTTCCCGGCTCGCTTTCAATCGGTGGGCCGGATGCCTCTGTTTCATAAAACAAATTTTTCCCGGCAGCCCGCAATCCGGAAGGATTGACAAACCGGGCCAGATTGATACGGCCTACTTGAGTTGTCGTACCGCCAGCCGGCGTACAGGATACCGTACCGTCACCGGCAATCGTGATCGTATCCTCCGGTGCGTTTTCATCAAAAACTATTCCATCTGTTAACGGATAGCCATCAGAAGTTACCATCCGGCGCGTAGAATCAAGCTTAAATCCGCCATCACGCGTATAAGCTATTGTCCCGTCCGGCATTTCTATCTGGAAAAATCCTTCCCCTTCAATAGCCACATCCAAAGGCCGTCCCGAGCTCTGTAAATTGCCCTGAGTAAATATGCGGTTCGTAGCTGAAAGCTTTGCTCCCAAACCTATCTGCAAACCTTCCGGATAACGTGAATCCGGTCCGTTTTCTGCTCCGGCCGGACGCAGTGTCTGATAAAGCAGATCCTGAAACTCCGCCCGTTGCTTTTTCATGCCTATCGTATTGACATTGGCCAAATTATTAGCGATTACATCCATATGTGTCTGCTGCGTCTTCATACCCGAAGCAGCCGACCAAAGCGATCTCATCATAAAGCAAAACCCCTGTCTGAAAAATTTTCAATCCTTTGTGGTATTCTATTCCTTATGAGCTTTATCGTAAAAAAGCTTAAAAAACTTAAACTGATTTCAAAAAATTTTCAAAAATCATCAAGGTTTTCAGGAAATTCGCATAATATAAATGGTTTTTCCAAATAGGATGATGTATAATAGGTACGGGAAATTTTGAAGGTTCGGAAAGGGCACGGGCGATGATCTACGATCTGCAAAAAGCCAGCATGTGGAAGCGGATTTCCGCCTTCCTGTTTGACGGCATTCTGCTGGGCATCGCCGCGGTACTGTTTGCGTGGCTGCTTTCCGTTCTCCTGCGTTTCGACGTTTATAACGACACACTGAACACCAAGTACGAACAGTACGGCGAGCAGTACGGCGTGTCGTTTTCCATGGGTCTTTCGGAATACGAGGAAATGACCGAGGAAAACGCGCTCCTTCTGGACGAAGCCTACCGCGCGCTCGGTCAGGACGAGGAAGCCGTTCATGCCTACCGAATGGTGTTCGAGCTTTCGCTCGCCATCTCATCGCTCGGCATCTTCATTGCGTATATGGCGCTGGAATTTGCCGTACCGCTGGCGCTTCGAAACGGGCAGACGCTCGGAAAAAAGATTTTCGGACTGGCACTTATGAAAACCGAGGGCGTCCGCGTAAACGGCGTTACGCTGTTCGTCCGGACGATTTTGGGGAAATATACGCTGGAAACGATGATTCCGGTACTGCTCGTCATTATGATTTCCTTTGGCATGATCGGCCTGATCGGCACGGTCATTCTGATTCTGATCTTTTTGATTCAGGGAATTCTGCTCTTTACCACGCGCGCGCATTCGCTCATTCACGATTTGCTGGCCAACACCGTCGAAGTGGATCTGGCCAGCCAGATGATTTTCGAAAGCCGCGAAGCCATGATCGCCTACAAGGAAAAAAAGCAAGCGGAAGAAGCCGCCCGGGCACCGTACTGAACGCCCTGCGGCGCAAAAAAATACAACCGACAGGAGAAGATGCCTCCATGAAGATCGTTCTTGAAAATCTGACCAAGATTTTCCCCAGCCGCAATAAGAAATCCCGCGACGAGGTCGTCGCCGTCAACAGCTTCAATTTTGAGATCCCGGACGGCAAGCTGATCGGCCTTCTGGGGCCCTCGGGCTGCGGAAAGTCCACGACGCTGTACATGATCAGCGGCCTTCAAAAGCCCACGAGCGGCAAAATCTTCTTTGGAGACGACGATGTCACGGAGCTTTCCACGGAAAAGCGCGGCATCGGGCTGGTTTTCCAGAATTACGCGCTGTACCCGCACCTGACCGTCAAGCAGAACATCCTTTTCCCGCTTCAGAATCTAAAGGGCGACGACAAGCTGAGCAAGGATAAAATGCTCGAGCGCGCTTACGAGGTCGCCCGCCTCGTTCAGATTGAAGAGCTCATGGACAGAAAGCCCTCCGAGCTCTCGGGCGGCCAGCAGCAGCGCGTAGCCATCGCGCGAGCGCTGGTCAAGATGCCGCGCGTTCTGCTTCTGAGCCGCTTTCCAACCTTGACGCGCCTCTGCGTTTGCAGACCCGCGAGGAAATCCGCCGCATTCAGAAGGAAACGGGCATTACGACCGTGTTCGTCACGCACGATCAGGAAGAAGCCATGAGTATTTCGGACATGATCGTGGTGATGAAGCTGGGCGTGGTGCAGCAGATCGGCAAGCCTCAGGAGGTTTACGATAACCCTTCCAATCTGTTCGTGGCAAAATTCCTGGGAACGCCGCCCATCAACGTGTTTTCCGGCTGCGTAAAGGGCGGAAAGCTGATGATCGGCGAGGACGCGATTCTGGACGTTCCCTCGGTCCCGGATCAGGAAGTCACCGTGGGCATCCGCCCGGAAGGCTTTGTGCTGGACGAGAACGGACCTTTGCACTGCGCGCTTTCAAACGTGGAGGTCATGGGCCGCGACGTAAGCGTTGTCTCCACGAACGAGCATTCCTTAAATCCCCTCGTGCGCTCCATCGTCAACACGGACAGCGCCGTCAATCTGGCGATAAAGACCGTCCGCTACTCCGTGAAACCCCGCAAGGTCTTCGTTTTCAATAAAGAAACGGAAGAGCGCATCCTGTTTTGAGGTGAATGCACATGGTTGACAGCAAACAGCAATGGAAAGCGTGGCTGTATCTTTCCCCAGCCATCGTACTTCTGCTTATCTTTACGGTTTGGCCCATCATCAATACCGTGCGCATGTCGCTGCTTGAGAATTACAGCGGCTTAAAAGCGGCGGGCGGCGAAGTATTTTCTTTCGGCATCGGCAACTTCCGAAAGGTCATTCAGTACCGCAGATTCGTGAGCTGCCTGAAAAACACCGTTCTTCTGTGCGTGTGGACGGTGCCGATTTCCACGGTTCTGGC
>CALCTX010000131.1 GCA_937907035.1 uncultured Selenomonadales bacterium | reverse complement strand
CACCTATATCAATTTTGCCCTGAAAAACTCTGTAGCCTCCGAAAACGCAGGCAAAAAGATACCCGATGCTGAACGCCATCTGAATACCCGAATTGGCAAAAATGCTTATTGTTGCACGTTTAATGCGAACCTTGTAGCTCCAGTCCTGAAGCTCTTTCGCTTTATTCGCAATCTGCTTATATGCATTGAAAACCTTGATAACAAGAATACTCGTGATAGATTCCTGGAAAAACGAGCTGACTTTTCCGTCTGCTTCCTGAACCTGCTTGTGTATTTTTTTGAGATAGCCTCTGAAAAATCTTGTTGTAACGGCAATCAGCGTACCGCCGACAAGGAATATTACCACAGTCGGCAGAATAATTGTAAAGCCGATATAGGCCAAGCAGAAGATGAGCATCGGCATCCGCAGGCCACGGAGTTTGAGTTCCATCGGACGGAAGCTCTTACCACCGATAATCTGGTAATGGCCGGTGCTGAGGATTTTGCGCTGTGCCCAGATTATGCAGGCCGCACTGACTACAAGCACAGTTGCCAGTACAGTACCGGTACGGATCGATTCGAAACTGCCGGCTGACTGGTGAATGTGAGTGTAAATAAGTGTCGGGATGTTGTAGATACCGTTTTCAATACCCAGTACGGCTACGGTACCGAAATGCGCCATAGAGTAGAGCATTATGAGCAGGGCACCGGAGAGGATACTTGGCAGAACGAGCGGTATTGTGATCTTACGGGTTATAGTGAAGAGACCGGCACCGGATATGCGGGCGGATTCTTCAAGGGTCGGGTCCATACGCTCCAAAGCGCCGCAGACCTGAATGAAAACAAACGGGAAGAGGTACATTACCTCTACAGTGGAAATACCGATGTAACTGTAGATGTTGAAGAGCGGTTCTTCAAATCCGAAGGTATCCATCCAGAACCGGTTGATAAAACCGGCATTCGGTGAAAGCAACATTTTCCAAGCCATTGCTCCGATGAATGACGGGAGCATGAACGGCACGAGGAACATACTCTTCATAAAGCTTTTGTACGGTAAGTCCGTGCGGGTAACCAACCAGGCAAAGAAGGTACCGACTATAGTCGAGCCAATCGTTGTCATTGAAGCAATGAGCAGCGAATTTTCCAGAGCCTTGAAGGTTTCCGGTTCTTTGAGAACCCGGACAAAGTCGGCCATGTTGAAATTCCCGTCAACCCAGATAGCATTGTAAAGTATCAAAAGTACCGGGAAAGCAACGATGACGACCAAAACGGCAATGGAGATAAATAGTATAAGATGGGCAACGCTGAAGCTGCTTTTTGTATTTACAGAACTCATTTTTCGCGTACCCCCTTAACTGAATCAGATGTGAACCAAAGAAGATTGAGGAAATTGATCTTGCAGATATCGCCGACTTTAAACATAAGGTCGTTGGCGAGTGCAACATGGGTTTCAATGCTGGTTCTGAGGAATGTACCATCGATTTCGATGAGGTAATCCATCATTGCACCCAGGAAATTTTCACGCCGGATCACGCCGGTAAGACCTTCGCCCTCGCGGGAAAGCTTAACGTCAGATGGGCGGAAACAGCCAACCCAGGTATCTCCTTCGCCTTCCGGTTTTTGCCATGGAATGGGCTGGGTACCGGTACCAACGAAGAAGTTAGCACCGTCGCGGCGTACATCGATGAAATTGGCGATGCCCATGAAATTGAAGACAAACGGATTAACCGGCTGTTCAAAAATTTCGTATGGAGTGCCGATTTGCTGTATGCAACCGGTTTCATTCATAATTGCAACCTGATCGGAAATGGCTAAACCGATTTCCTGATCGTGGGTTACATAGAGAACTGATACGCCAAGTTTGCGCTGCAATTCTTTGATCTCAAAGCGCATTTCCTCGCGGAGATTGGCATCAAGGTTGGAAAGCGGTTCATCAAGCAACAATACTGATGGCTTGCTTACCAATGCTCTGGCCAGAGCAACACGTTGCTGTTGTCCGCCGGAAAGTTCGGACGGCAAACGCTTGTCAAGACCGGTAAGTCCGACTATGTCAACCATTTCCATAACTAAGGTGTTGATCTCATCTTTTGGCCGCTTGGCGATTTTCAGAGGATAAGCGATGTTTTCAAATACTGTCATATGTGGCCAGACGGCATAGTCTTGGAATACTACACCTAAACCACGGTTTTCCGGGGGGATTTCAATCCCATTTTCCGGATCGCTGACGAGAACGCCGTCAATATAGATTTTACCTTTGTCGGGTGATTCAAACCCGGCAATGAGGCGCAAGAGGTTGGTTTTACCACAGCCGGACGGGCCGAGCAGGGTGAAACATGTACCTTTGGTGATAGATAATGTCAGATCATTTAAGACCTGATGGTCTCCGTAGCCTTTGGAGACACCTTCAATACGGATAATATCCATTCTGTTACTCCTTTTCAGGGAATTTGGAAGGCAGCAGGGGATCATAAAAGAAAGAGCGGAACAGGGGTTAAGCTGTTCCGCTGCACTTCCCGGGGTAGTTGGTTATTGCACAGACAAGATTATTTCTTGCCGATGATTTCCGTGAACTGCTTAATAGTCTGTTCCTTCTTCGGAAGGATTTCAGTGTAGCTAACCTTGATAGAGCGTTTGAGTGCTTCTTCCGGAGTCGGGAAACCAAACTTTTCCGGAATCTTTACATCGTTGCGGACAGGGAGAGTGCCTTCGTTGGCAACCTTTGTCTGAGCTTCCTGGCTGAGGAGATAATCAACGAATTTCTTAGCAGCATCGAGGTTGTTGAAACCTTTGAAGATAGCAACCGGGCTCGGAACTACGAGAAGTTCAGGCGGATAGCAGAGCTTAAGCTTTGCGCCTTTTTTGATCTTGCTGTTAGTGATGTAGTCAACAGCGAGGCAAGCAAAGAGCTCACCGGAAGAAGTATCATCGATAACCTGGCCTGAGCCTTTGCCGATACGTGTACCGTTGTCATGAAGTTTGTTGAAGAAATCCCAACCGAACTGTTTTTCGAGGAGGGCAACACTCATGTAGGAAGTACCGGAGAGAGCCGGATCAGCGATGCCGAATTTCTTGTTGAATTCCGGTTTTAAAAGATCTGCCCACTGAGTCGGCGGAGTTTTTACCTTATCGGTATTAATGCAAATACCGAGAGTACCGAGACGGGCAGCAGTAAAGGAACCGTCATAGTCTTCAAACGGATTGATGAGTTCCTTGAATACCGGAGTCTTGTAAACTTCGAGAATGCCATCCTGTTTCATTTTGTAGAAATCAGGAACCTCACTGGTCCAGATAACATCAGCGAGGATGTGACCGCTCTGCTTTTCAGCAGCGATCTTAGCCATCAGTTTTCCGGCACCGGCTGACTGATAGTCAACTTCGATATCCGGATATTTTTTCTTGAATCCTTCAACAATACCGCCGATGAGGGATTCTTTCATGGAAGTGTAGACAACCAGCTTATTTTTGCCGGCAGCCTTTTTGTTGTCATTCTTTGCGCCACCGCCGCAACCGGCAAAGATTGCAGTAAATACAGCGAGAATGAGGAACAGGACAATGCTCTTCTTTTTCATTAACCTTTCACCTCTCTATAAATTTGCGCTGTGTTTATCGTCCAACTCCCCCTTTTGCATACGATAACACAGCATTTCTGAAACTTTTGAGGATAATTTCCTATATAAAAGAATTATCCCAACTATGGCTAATTATAGCAAAGCAATAATTGTGTCGTCAACAAATAAACTCATTATTTTATTGGAATCGGGGGGATGATTTTATCGGTGATTTGTGGTAAAATTAAAAAAATATATTTTACTGAAAGATCGTTTTAGAGATTAATTTTTGCAAAAGGCGGTAATCAGCATGGAAAAGAAACCGGCAATGCTTATTGTTGATGATGTGGAAATCAATCGCGTTATTTTGGCGCAGTTTTTCAGTGAGGAATATGAGCTTTTTGAAGCCGGCAATGGTGAAGAGGCTTTAGATGTATTAGAAAATAATAATATAGATATCATGTTGCTTGATATGATCATGCCGGTTATGGACGGTTTTGAGCTTTTGAAGATCATGCAGAATGATGAGAAATACTCAGATATTCCGGTTATCGCTACAACTGCTCAAAATGAAGGTGATGCAGAGGTCAGAGCAATGGAGATGGGCGCGGTAGACTTTATTACCAAGCCGTACAATCCGACCATTGTCCGTGGCTGGGTAAATAATGTCATGTCCCGCCGCAAGAATGAAAAAAAGCGTATCCGGCAGGCTGTGCAGGACAGGCAGATGCTGGATATTCGCAATGCGATAGAGATCGATATTTTAACCGGTATATACAATCAGGAAACTTTTTTTGCCAGGGCAACGGCATTTCTTCAGGAAAATCAGGATCAGGAGTATGATGTGATCGTTTTGAAGATCAACGGATTCCAGATGCTGACGGAAATGTTCCATAAAGAGACCGGTAATTTGGTTTTAAAGACTGCAGCGGCTTATTTCCGGACTATCACCAGCGAAATCGGGATGTGCGGACGATTAGGTGCTGACCGGTTCGTGGTTTGTTTGCCACGGGCCCGGGCGGATATGGACAGCCTTCTCAAAGGTATTGATAAGGCAATGAATTCGTTGCATGTATATTTTAATATTCAGTTTTATGCCGGGGTTTACTCGGTCGATGATGTGTACTTGCCGGTAGAGCAAATGATTGAACGGGCAAAAGTTGCCATGAATACCGTCAAAGGCAAATATACACAGCGGTATGCGGTTTATAATAAGAGCATGATGGATGCACTCAGCCAGGAACAGATGATCGTTCGTGAGA
>CALCTX010000130.1 GCA_937907035.1 uncultured Selenomonadales bacterium | reverse complement strand
GGGGAGATCAGGTAGCGGTTCAGATTGATGGGAAGACGCAATTTTATGGCGGAAAAGCAAGCGCGGTGGAAAAACATACGCGGGTTAAAGCCAGGGTGGTTGCGCATGCGTTGCGGGAACTTATTGAATCGGCCGATGAAGTATTTGTTATGGGGCATCATAATGAAGACTTTGATGCTTTGGGTGCCGCTATCGGAGTTGCCAAGATGGCTCGGGAGTTTTCAAAGCCGGTTAATATTGTTCTAAGTGATATGAATGAGGGTATTGATAAGTTTACGGATATGCTGATTGGAAAAGAAGAGTATTCACAGCTGTTTGTGAAAGCTGAGGACGTAGATATTCTCACAGCGCAAAATCCGTTGCTTATTGTGGTAGATACGCATATTCCGCATTTGGTGGCTTGTCCGCAGCTTTTGGAAAAGATCAGCCGGGTAGTGGTTATAGATCATCACCGGCGCAGTGAAAATGCTATAGCTAATCCATTGCTGCTGTATATTGAGCCGGCATCGTCGTCAACGAGTGAATTGGTTACTGAATTGTTGATGTATTACAGCGATAATATGACTTTGGCCAGATTGGAAGCGACTGCTCTGTATGCAGGAATTTTGGTTGATACTAAGAATTTCGCTGTTCAGACTGGTGTGAGAACTTTTGATGCAGTGTCGTATCTAAGACGTTCCGGTGCTGATCCGGTTCTTGTCCGTCAGCTGTTCAGAATGGATTATGATACGAATATGGCAATTTCGAGAGCAAAAGCAACGAGTGAGCGATTTGATGGCGGATTGATAGTGGCTTCTTGTCCTGATAAGAGTCCTAATATTCAGGTCATAGCTGCCCGGGTAGCCGATTCGTTGCTCCATATTGAAGAAATACGAATGAGTATAGTTGTTTTCAGTTTGACTGAAGATACAGTCGGGATCAGTGCCCGGTCAGCCGGAGAGCTTAATGTGCAGGTTATTATGGAACAGTTTGGCGGCGGTGGGCATCAAAATGTTGCTGGAGCGCAGGTAAAAGGAAGTACAGTTGAAGAAGTTCGTCAGCAGGTTATAGAAGCAGCACAAAAATATATTGAGGAGAATGAATAACATGAAAGTAATTTTGCAGCAGGATGTTAAAAAAGTTGGTAAAAAAGGAGAAGTAATCGAGGTTTCTGAGGGGTATGGCCGGAACTTTTTATTGCCTAAGAAACTCGCTAAGCCGGCAACTTCGGAAAATTTGAATGTTGCTAAAGCACAGGCTGATTCAGCAGCCAGGAAAAAAGCTATGGAAACTGATGAGGCAAAGTTGATGGCAGCGCAATTAACTAAGGTTGAAGTCAATTTGGCAGTAAAGATCGGAGCTAATGGCAAGTTGTTTGGCTCTATTGGCGGAAAAGATGTTGCCGATGTTTTGAAGAAAGACTTTAATATTGAGATTGATAAACGGAAGATCACATTGAAAAACGAGGTTACCGGAGCGGGTGAATATGAAGCAGTGATCAAAGTTCATCCGGAGATTACCAGTACGATAAAGGTTCACGTTAAGGCCGAATAAGTGTCTGACGGGAAGGATTTATATGGGAAATATATTTAATTTTTTTCGAAAACAGCATGAAAAACCGGAACCGGCAGAGGAACAGCAGGAAGATAAGCTGGATAAGGAAATAAACGCTGTCTATACGATGCTTACAGAAGTGATCGGAACTAATAAACTGGTTATCAAGGCTGGTAAAATGGATGCCTTGCGTTTTTTACGTTCCAAGGCACGTGGTGAGCGCGTTTTGGCGTTGCAGCGGATCATTTTGGAAAATCCGACAATCGAGCATATCCCAAACGATTCGGAAATACCGACGATATTGAAGGTATTGCTGGAACGGATTTCAGATATGATGGCCCGGCGTACACTTGAGGATAAGATTGAACAGAAGATCGCTGAGAAATTGGAAGAAAATCATCAGGATTATGTAAAAGACATCCGGATGCAGGTTTTAAACGAAGAGAATCCAAAAGCAGAATCACCGCAGGCAGAAAAGAAACGTGAAAAGCTGGAAGCCTTGGAAAAGGTTAGTTTGACGCAATCGATCATGGAATTATTGCGCCCAAGTTCACTTGACGAGATAGTTGGACAGCCTCGGGCGATCAGATCTTTATTGGCGAAACTTTCGTCTCCTTATCCGCAGCATTTGTTGCTTTATGGCCCACCTGGAGTAGGAAAAACTACTGCGGCCCGATTGGTATTGGAAGAAGCCAGAAAAGTAAAGCAATCTCCGTTCGATGAAGATGCACCATTTGTTGAGACTGATGGGGCAACATTGCGGTGGGATCCGCGAGACATGACGAATCCGCTCTTGGGATCAGTTCATGATCCAATCTATCAGGGCGCACGTCGTGATCTGGCTGATGGAGGGATACCGGAACCGAAACCGGGCCTGGTTACTGACGCACATGGTGGAATCCTTTTCGTTGATGAGATCGGCGAAATGGATATAATGTTGCAAAACAAATTATTGAAGGTTTTGGAAGATAAACGGGCTTTTTTTGAGTCGGCTTATTATGATCCGACTGATGAAAAAGTTCCGCCGTATATAAAACAGCTTTTTGAAAAAGGTGCACCGGCAGATTTTGTGCTGATCGGAGCAACGACACGGGATGCACAGCAGATAAATCCGGCTTTGCGTTCCAGGTGTGCGGAGATATATTTTGAACCGCTTACTCCGAAGCATATAGTCGAAATTGTTTATAATGCAGCTAAAAAACTCAAGGCCGAACTGGAGAACGGTGTAGCTGAACTGATCAGTGAATATACAGTAGAAGGCCGTAAAGCAATAAATATTTTAGCTGATGCGTATAGTTTTGCCCTGGAAAGACATGCAGAGCCGATTGTTATAACAAAACAGGATGTATATGATGTTTCTCAAGTCAGCCGGTTAACGCCATATGTAACGCGTAAAGCATCGGAGCATATGGAAGTCGGACATATCTTCGGACTCGGAGTAGCGGGATTTTTAGGCTCAGTTATTGAAATTGAAGCAGTAGCTTTTCCGGCAACGGATAAAAATAAGGGCACAGTCCGATTTAATGAAACCGCCGGCAGTATGGCTAAGGATTCAGTGTTTAATGCGGCTTCAGTAATGCGTACATTGACAGGAAAAGATATGAATGATTACGATATTCATATCAATGTTATCGGTGGTGGCAATATTGATGGGCCATCAGCCGGTACAGCTATTTTGGCGGCTGTTGTCAGTGCGGTAACTGGCCGGAAGATCCGCCAGGATACGGCGGTTACCGGTGAGATTTCCTTACAAGGCCGGATCCGTCCGGTTGGCGGGGTGTTTGAAAAAGCCTATGGTGCAAAGCAGGCGGGAATAAAGACATTGATAATTCCAAAGGAAAATGAAAAAGATATTCCTCCTGATCATCTGGGGCTCAGAATATGCCCGGTAGAAACTGCCGAAGAAGCGTTTGCTTTGATTTTTGAGGAGAATGGTAACAATGATTGACAGAGTACCACCACATAATGTAGAAGCTGAACAGGCTGTACTCGGAGCAATGCTCATAAAAAAAGAGGCGATCGCTGAAGCGATTGAAATAGTAAGGCCTGATGATTTTTATCGGGATGCGCATCGGATAGTTTTTGAGGCGATGCTGGAGCTGTTTCAGAAAAATGAGCCGGTAGATATTGTTACGGTAACGGAGCAATTAAAGAAAAACGACCTTTTGGAAAAGGCGGGGGGAATCGCCTTTATTACCGCACTTGATAATGCAGTACCTACTGCGGCTAATGTTGCTTATCATGCGAAGATCGTGGAAGAAAAGGCCCAGCTCCGCAATTTGATAAATGCGGCTACGGAAATTGCCGGTACTGCTTATGAAGATACGGAAGATATGGCAGAAATTATGGATCGGGCCGAAAAGCGTATTTTAGATGTTGCATCGCGGGAAAATACCGGCGCATTTGTCCCTATCAAAGATATTGTTATGGGGACTTTCCAACAGATTGAAAACCGGGCGAAAAACAGTGGGGCTTTAACCGGACTGCCATCTGGATTTATCGATCTTGATCGTTTGACGGCAGGTTTTCAGCCGTCAGATCTGGTATTGGTTGCGGCTCGTCCGAGTATGGGTAAAACGGCTTTTACACTCAATATTGCAACATATGTTGCTGTACATGAGCGCAAGCCGGTGGCGTTTTTTTCTTTGGAAATGTCTAAAGAACAGTTGGTACAGCGTATGCTTTGTGCTGAAGGCGGTATAGATTCGCAGCGTTTGCGGAAAGGCGAGCTGGATGATGAATGGCCTAAACTCGTAGAAGCAGCTGATCGATTATCCGGGGCGCCAATTTATATCGATGACACACCGGGAATAACGGTTATGGAATTACGATCGAAGGCCCGCCGTTTAAAAGCAGAGCATGGGCTTGACCTGGTTATTATCGATTATCTTCAGCTTATGCAAGGGCGGGGCGGTAAAAGTGGTGATAATCGCCAACAGGAAATATCGGAAATATCTCGTTCATTAAAGGCGTTGGCCCGGGAACTTTCCGTGCCGGTTATCGCGCTCAGCCAGTTGTCAAGAAGTGTAGAATCTCGTCAGATAAAGCGACCAATGCTCAGCGATCTGCGTGAATCAGGATCATTGGAGCAGGATGCTGATATAGTAATGTTCCTTTATCGGGAAGATTATTATACGGAAGAAACTGATAAGCAGAATATTACGGAAGTTATTATTGCTAAACATCGTAATGGTCCGGTAGACAAGATAGATCTCTTCTTCCAGAAAGAGTTTACTAAATTTGTAAATTTTTCCCGGACTGAATAAGCAATTTAAGGCAGGGTAATTATGTTAATTTCATCAATAACTGAAGCAATCGGGCAGACTCCGTTATTAAAGGCTGAACGATTTAGTAAGGCATATGATCTTAATGGAGAAATTTTAGCCAAACTCGAAGGGACGAATCCGGCAGGCAGCGCAAAAGACAGGATCGCTGCAAAAATGGTTGCTGTGGCGGAAGCAGAAGGCAAGCTGAAACAAGGTTCTGTTATCATTGAGCCGACCAGTGGCAATACTGGTATAGGCTTGGCGGCTATTGCTGCTGTACGCGGATATCGGGCGATTTTTGTCATGCCGGATACTATGAGTGTCGAGCGGCAGAATTTGCTAAAAGCTTATGGGGCAGAAGTGGTTCTTACACCTGGAGCTGAGGGGATAAAAGGTTCAGTTGAAAAGGCGGAGGATTTGGCGAAGGGCATTAAAGGGGCATTTATTCCGTCACAATTTACGAATTCAGCCAATCCTCAGGCTCATTATGAAACGACCGGACCGGAAATTTGGGCCGATACAGATGGCAAAGTGGATATTTTTATT
>CALCTX010000129.1 GCA_937907035.1 uncultured Selenomonadales bacterium | reverse complement strand
CGGTTTCGCCGTTCTCAATAAAATCCTGCTTGCGGACAATAACGACATCGCCCTCGTAGAGCTTCGGCTCCATGCTCTGCCCTTTGATAAGCAGGCCAAAGTATTCGCCGTCCCGCGCCATTTCGGCTGATATTTCTTCTTCGTCAATAATGTTCTCGGCTGCGTACATCGGAACTCCTGCGGCCACCGTACCGAGAACTTTTATTTTTACGGGGGTTGACGGTGTAGAGGTGGGGGCAACGCATTTTTCTTGCCACCCCATTAAATATTCGGGTGTGGTATTAAGAGCTGAAGCGAATTTAATTATTTTTGATTGAGGAATATCGTTTTCGCCTTTTTCTATTTTATTGATAGAAGAACGCGATTTATAGCCAAGCCGTTGAGCTAACTCATCTTGGGAAATATTTAATTCTTGCCTCCGTTGGCGTATTCTCTCATAGAGTACTGTCATTTTAATGCACCACCTTAACGAATTATAGTTCATATTCTATAATATTGTTTAATATTTATCAACAAAGTGGTAAGAACATAAATGATTGTTGATAAAAAATCTACAGGATAGTATTATAATTCTGTAGATTGATAATCTGCAGAAAAAAAGGGGGTTACATTGACGAATACATTAGAGTTAGAAATTGCCCTTAAACGAGAGGTAAAACACAACGTGAGGCTGTAAGCGCACTTGGTATAATTGAGCAGGTGTTTTGGCAGAAGCCAAAGAATATCACTGAGTTTAAGGCGAGTGAGATTGACGTTCTTTATCGTTTCTTGAGGCTAAAGGATTTATAAGACCAATAGCGTATTTTTTTGTAAAAGTTGTAGAATAGCAATCTACAAGTTACACAACGGACAACTAAAAAATCCTGCCGCGTGGCAGGAAAGAGGAGGGGGGAAGCATGAGGGAAGTAACAGAGATTCTTAAAAAGCAACTGGAGAGGCTTTCCAATGCAAGTGAGGATATGTTGTCTTTTTTATTTTGTGGTGTTGCACTTCAAATGATAATCTTTCTACTGCCCATATTGCGGCAGGGGATATCAATCAGTCTTCGAAGCCGCCCAATCGTACCATAAAAATAGCGGCTTCCCATAATCGGGAAGCCGTTTATTTTTCGATTTAATCGTAATTATATACATCCCAGTGTTTAAGTTTTTTCAGTTCGGTTATACTGTAAGCAATGTCATCCAGTAACTGTTCTTTGTCTTTGGGGAGAGTCGCGGCCAGATTCACGTAATTGGAAACGTGGTTGCTGCGGAACAGGCAATGATGGTCACCGGGAAGGTCAATATTTTTGATGATGGTATAGAGTTCTTCCATAAGGCCGTATGGTGGAAGCGGGTCAAATTTCCCCTGTTCGAACTGTTTTTTTAATTCGCTGCCCCGGTAAAGCATCAGGCAGAGGGCACTGAGCATATTGGGCCTGATGATGTTTATTGCTTTCGCAGTTTCTTCCGCATGGCGCTGGCTGTTTTGTGTTCCGGCAAGACCAAGGATTATCATCAGGGAGAGTTTGATACCTGCATCGGTGACCCGTTTGCCGGCTTCAACTGCTTCGATACCGTTGACGCCTTTATTTACTGCCTTCAAAGTCAGATCATCACCGGATTCCAGACCGTAATAGAGCAGTTTCAGTCCGGCAGATTTTAATTTTTGCAGTTCGTCAGGAGTTTTGCGCAGAATGTCTTGCGGAGCGGCATATGATGATACCCGCTGCAAATGCGGGAATTGTTCTTTTAATACGGCGAGGATTTTTAACAGTTTATCTGTCGGCAGGACTAAAGCATCGCCGTCTGCCAGAAATATCCGGCGGACTTGTTCCTTGCCATAGATGACAGCCTGGGCTATCTGGCGGGATATTTCGTCATCGGTCAGGAGTTGGAACGGTACGCCCCGATACATATTGCAGTAGGTGCATTTGTTGTGCGCACAGCCACGGGTGACGCGGAGGATGAAGCTGCGGGCTTCGCTGGGCGGGCGGAAGACGGGTGTATCGTAGTTATCAAAAAACATAATTGGACACCTCATTTATTATGTTGACAGGAAATATTATAACGCCCTGCATCGGAAAAATGCGAAAGCATTTTCCTGATGCAGGGCGTTAAATAGCTGATGATCAGTCTTTTTTGATGTTGACGCCGGTTGATTTGTCAGTCGGTTTGCTTCCATCGAGGGTCGGGAGGAAAACAAAGATCTGGTCCGGCTCATCATTCCAATAGAAATCAACACCATCGACTTCAGTAAGGAAATCTGCTGTATCGTTGAGTTTTACCGGATTATTGGTCTTGAGCATTGAATACGATACTAAAATGCGGTTGGACGACTCCGGCATATCGTATTCCCATTCCCATTTTTCAGCGTTTAAATAAGTTTTCATATAGATCAGCCCCTTGTATTTATTTGGATAAATATATATTATATATTAACTGTATTTAATCAAGCAGAATCAATATTGTCAAGTTTTTCTTGTGTAGTAATGTTATTATGAAGATTTTTACAGGATTTAGGCAGTGATTTGTCGAATATAGCAAGTACGGTTTATATGAATAACTATGATGAGGTGACGCGGATGCGTTTATATATAGCGGAGAAGCCAAGCATGGGCGCAGAGATCGCCAAGTGTTTGCCTGGCCCGTTACGTCGGCATGACGGGTATTTGGAAACTGCCGGCGGAATCGTAACCTGGGGATTCGGACATATTTTGCGGCAGGCTGAGCCGGAGGAATACAACGAACGTTATAAAAAATGGCGGGCGGAGGATTTACCGATAGTTCCGGAGCAGTGGCAGTTATTGGTTGACGAGTCATGTGCCAAACAATTTGGCATCGTGCGGAGTCTTATTGAAAAAGCAGATGAGATCGTGCATGCGGGGGACCCTGATCGGGAAGGTCAGTTATTGATCGATGAGGTTTTGGATTATGTCGGCAATACAAAGCCGGTCAAACGTATATTGCTCAATGCTTTGGATGAGAAGAGCATTAAGGAAGCCAATGCGGATTTGCGGGAAAACAGTGATTTCTTGCCTTTGAAAGAATCAGCGTTAGCCAGAGCCAGAGCCGATTGGCTTATCGGAATGAATTTATCGCGGGCATATACATTGGCTGCGCAGCGCGCCGGTCACGAAGTGACATTTCCTATCGGGCGTGTAAAGACGCCGACCTTGTCGTTGGTTGTACGGCGGGAACGCGAATTGAAGGATTTCAAGCCGGTTGATTATTATGTGATAAAAGCAGAATTTGCTCATGCCAACGGTAATTTTGGTGCAACGTGGAAAATGAAGGATGATCAGCCGGGAACCGACAGCGAAGGCAGGTTGACTGACCGGTCTCTGGCGGAGGAAAAGCTGGCGGAGTTTGCGGCAGCACCGCTGGAAGGAACGATAACCGGCTATCAAAAGACGAAAAAACAGGAACCGCAACGGTTGCCGTTTTCTTTGTCATCGCTTCAGGTATTGGCAGGAAAACGTTTCGGTTATGAACCGCAATTGGTTTTGGATACAGCACAGGAGCTGTATGAGCATAAGCTGACAACGTATCCCCGCTCTGATTGCGAATATTTGCCGTTGAATCAGTTCGCAACGGCAAAAACGATCATCAGCAATTTGCGGGGAATTGATGATACCGGTTTGGCCAATTGGGCGGCCGGAACCAATATGACGATCAAGAGCCGGGCCTGGAATGATAAAAAAATAACTGCCCATCACGCGATCATTCCGACTACGGTCAAGGTAAATCTGGCAACCTTGACGCCGGTACAGCGTAATCTCTATTTTTTGATCGCGCAGGCATATATTGCCCAGTTTTATCCGGTCCATACTTATGATCAGACTAAAATCGAGATCATATATAAAGATGAATTATTTACGGCCAGCGGGCGGACAGTTCGTGATATCGGCTGGAAACAGCTTTATATGAAGAGCGGCGAGGAACCGGCTGACAAGGAAGATAAAGAAGATGAATCCGCAGCGGCTTTGCCGGTGATGAAGAAAAACGATCCGGTCACTTATCAAAACGGCGAATTGAGTCAGAAGGCTACAAAACCGCCGCAACGCTTTACGGCGGCGACTTTGTTGGCCGGTATGAAAGAAATCCATAAGTATGTTAAGGATCCTGAAGCAAAAAAGATGCTGAAGGATGTTTATGGAATCGGAACAGAGGCAACGAGGGCCACAATAATCGATGATTTGATCAAGCGCAAGTTCTTGCGCCCGGAAGGGAAAAAGAAGTATTTGATCCCCACGGATATGGCGTATTTGCTGGTCGATGCACTGCCGGATGAGATGACATATCCTGATTCGACTGCGATTTGGGAGGATAAGCTTCATTCTATGGCGCAGGGTGACGGCTCATTGGCAGATTTTTTGCGCAGTCAGGTGGAGTTTACGACCCTGTTGTGCCGCAAGGCAGGGGCGATAAAGATCGAGCGGCAGGGAGAGCACCCCTGTCCGCGATGCGGGAAAGGCGTGCTGATAAAACGGCATGGCCGCAACGGCGATTTTTGGGGTTGCACGAATTTCCCCAGTTGCCGGATGACCTGTAATGATAAAGAAGGCAAGCCGGATTTGGAAGGAAAGGCCAAGGCTGTTGCCGGAAATACTGTCTGGCGGGCTGAACCGCGTTATTCACGGCCGAAGGCATCGAGCAGCCGGCCGGCTGATAATATGGAAGGAACTTACCTCAGCGATGAGGAGATGGCACAGTTTCAGGCAGAATATCAACCGATGGTTTCAGCCAGCCAGTTGATGCGGCAAAATAATTTTGTTGCCCGTCAGCCCGATAAACCTAAGTATTCAGCCAGTCCGTTGGAGAAAACCGGTCCGGTTAAACAGGCGGGGGGATATCTTTGCCCGCGGTGCAAGGAAGGAAGTCTGCATCGGGTACGGGGGAAAAACGGGTATTTCTGGGGCTGTACGAGTTATCCTTCCTGTACGGCTACATATGATGATGATAAGGGCCGGCCTGTGTTATGATAATGAGAGTATGTTTTGGAGGTAAATGTGGATATTATTGATGTGATATTAAATATCTTCATAGTATTGTTTCTGGTGTTTATGAACGGTTTTTTTGTGGCAGCGGAGTTTTCGATTGTCAAAATACGTTCTTCACGGTTGGAAATGTTGATCGAAAATGGTGATCGGCGGGCTCGTTATGCAAAAAAACTGACGGATCATATGGATGCGGCGCTGTCGGTAACTCAATTGGGGATCACTTTGGCTTCATTGGGACTCGGCTGGGTCGGTGAGCCGGCTGTGGCACAGATGATCACTCCCCTGGTGCGGCCGTTTGCTGTTTCGCCGGCGATGACACATACGATTGCATTTGCAGTGGCATTTTCATTGATAACGGCTTTTCAT
>CALCTX010000128.1 GCA_937907035.1 uncultured Selenomonadales bacterium | reverse complement strand
AAGCTTGAAAATGCCGTTGTTGCCGTTACGAGGCATGGTGGTATTCCCTTATATGATAATCCATTTAGACGTTGGGCGGCCACGATCTATAGCAGCACTTGAAGAAGCGATGGCAAAGGATCGGCAGATATTTTTAACTGCTCAGATTGATGCTGAGGTTGATGAACCTCATGTTGATGATATTTATACAGTAGGAACTATTGCTGAAGTTAAACAAATACTGAAGCTTCCGGGCGGCACGATCCGTGTATTGGTTGAAGGCATGCGCCGGGGAAAACTGACTGGATTGGAAGAACAGGAAAAAATAGATGTTGCGTGGGTAGAAGAATATCCGGATGTGACAGAAAGCTCTATGGAAATGGAAGCTTTTACACATACGGTAGTTGATAAATTTGAAGAATGGGTAAAGATAAGCAAAAAGCTTCCGGCAGAATTGTTGGTTTCGGTAGCTATCATTGAAGATACCGGACGGCTGGCTGATCTTATTGCCAGTCATTTGAATTTAAAATTGGAAGTTCGTCAGGAACTCTTGGAATTATCTAATGTCAAGGCTCGGTTGGAGAGATTGTTTGCTATCTTGCTTCGGGAATTGGAAGTGCAGGCAATTGAACGGCTGATTTCGGCCCGGGTAAGAAAACAGATGGAGAAGATCCAAAAGGATTATTATTTGCGCGAACAGATAAAGGCAATCCATAAGGAGCTCGGTGACGGAGATAAAGAGTCAGAAATTGATGAATGTCGCAAGCAGCTCGAAGAAGGCGATTATCCGGAAAATGTCAAAAAGTGCGTGGAAAAAGAACTTTCCCGCATGGAGAGCATGCCCGGTTCATCGGCAGAAGTCGGAGTTATCCGTACATATGTTGACTGTTTGCTGGAATTGCCATGGAATAAGATGTCTGAGGATTCTTTGAATCTTAAAAAGGCGGCGAAGGTCCTTGATCAGGACCATTACGGCCTGGAAAAGGTTAAGGAACGTATTATAGAATTTTTGGCAGTACAGACATTGCTCAAGGCGAATGAATCGCCAAGCAAGGCTCCGATACTTTGTCTGGTAGGGCCACCTGGCGTAGGTAAGACTTCATTGGCGGCATCGGTAGCCAGAGCTGTTGGCCGTAAGCTGGCCAGGTCATCTTTAGGCGGTATCAGAGATGAGGCTGAGATTCGTGGCCATCGCCGTACTTATGTCGGGGCGATGCCGGGACGCATTATGGCTGGTATACGGACTGTCGGTGTGAAAAATCCGGTATTCCTTTTAGATGAAGTCGATAAGATGAATATGGATTTTAAAGGTGATCCGTCGGCGGCGTTGCTGGAGGTGCTTGACCCGGCACAAAATGCCTCTTTCAGTGATAATTATGTTGGGTTGCCTTTTGATCTGTCCCATGTCCTGTGGATTGTTACCGCTAATAATTTAGGCAATATTCCGCGGGCATTGCGAGACCGGATGGAGATAATTCAAATTTCCAGTTACACTGAACAGGAAAAATTGGAGATTGCTAAAAAATATCTTATTGCCCGCCAGCGTAAGGAAAACGGATTAGAAACGGATGATATTCGTTTTGCGCCTGATGCGTTGCGCAGGATCATTGCCGAATATACAAGAGAAGCCGGGGTTCGTGAATTAGAGCGTTTGATCGGTACGGTTTGCCGTAAAGTGGCGAAGGCGGTTGTCGATGAGGCAGTAGCTACGGTTAAAGTTGGCAGCAAAGATCTGGAAAAGTATCTCGGCCGCCCGAAATATATGCATACAAAGGCTGAAAAGGAGCCACAGATCGGTGTTTGCACCGGTATGGCCTGGACTGAGGTCGGTGGTGATATTTTGCCGACCGAAGTGACGGTGCTGAAAGGAAAAGGAAAACTCCTCCTTACCGGGCAATTGGGCGATGTTATGCAGGAGTCGGCACAAGCAGGGCTTTCTTATATCAGAAGCAGGGCTGAGAAATTTAATTTGCCGGCTGATTTTCATGAGAAATATGATATACATATTCACTTGCCGGAAGGAGCTATTCCAAAGGACGGTCCGTCAGCAGGTATAACAATGGCTACGGCAATGTTATCAGCACTTATCCATCGCAAGGTAAGAAGTGATGTGGCAATGACCGGCGAGATTACTTTGCGGGGCAGAGTATTAGCTATCGGCGGTCTGAAAGAAAAAGTATTAGCTGCTTTCCGTGAGGGAATGAAGACGATTATTTTGCCGAAAGATAATGAACGGGATATTGAAGATATTTCACTCTCTGCTTTTCCGACATAAACCTTAAAATTAAAACTGCAGATCTGCCTGATATCGATATACACTTTTCTCAGAGTTTCATTTAGTGTTTGATCCGATTCAGTGCAGGTGTCTGTCTGGTAAAGAAGGATCAGCGTGCTTTCCTTATATAGTTGGAGAAACGTGATCTTTTCGGAAT
>CALCTX010000127.1 GCA_937907035.1 uncultured Selenomonadales bacterium | reverse complement strand
CTGCCCAGGATGCGCAGCAGGTACAGGAACAGGTTCAGGAAGTCCAGGTACAGCGTCAGCGCGCCCATGATGGCGCCTTTGCGGCGCATTTCCTCGTTGATGAGGGAGGAGAAGAGGATAAGCGGAACATCGTGGAGACGCTCATTCTCACGGACGAGCTTCAGCAGGCGATGACCATCCATCTGCGGCATCTCAATATCAGTAATGACAATTCTGACCAGTTCTTCAATCGGCAAATCCTTCTTTGCCAACTCTTCCAGATACTCCCAGGCAGCCTTGCCGTTATTGAAATCTTTAACATACTGATAACCAGACTCATGCAAAGTATTAACCAACAGCTCTCTCAAGAGCGGCGAATCCTCAGCAACAACTACATGCATTTTGCTCCGCTTTGCTTTTACAGCATCTTCTGCCTCATCAAAAGTTGTAAGCTTAGCATTGATCTCCGGATTGATCTCAGCAATGATCGTCTCGAAGTCAAGCAATAAAACGATCTTTTCCGGGAATTTGATGATACCGACAACCCGTGTCTGATCGCCAACCTCCGGAGCCGGCTCCATATCTTTCCAGGAAATTCGATGAATTCGGGAAACATTATCTACCAAGAAACCAATATTGTAATTATTTATCTCTGTTACAATAATATTCTTCGGATTTCCACTTCCGGCAACATTAAGGCAACGCGGTAAATTTACCAATGGCATTGCTCTTCCACGAAGTGTAAATAATCCATCAATGTACGGATGAGCCTGTGGCATCCTCGTAACCGGAAAATCCGAGCTCGTGATTACCTCACGTACCTTAGCAACATTGATGCCGTAATTTACAACACCAATATTAAACTCGACAATCTCGAATTCATTAGTACCGGTCTCCAGAAGGATACCTTTCCTTTCTACAGCTATGTCTGCCATGTAATCGCCCCCATTTATCTTTATAATTCCCAAATAATTTTCATAGGTATACTATTTAATTAAATATTCGTGATAAATATAGCAATTCCTCTTTTTTTATTAAAAAAGTTATGAAACTTTATTTTTCTTTTAAAAAAGTCCAGCCATCATGTTGTTCTATAAGCCCCTGCTTCATAAGATAACCAAGTGATCGCTTGAATGCGGCCTTGCTGATCCGGAACTTATTTCTGATAACTTCCGGTGATGAATCATCTCCATACGGCATCTTACCATTCCGTTCCTGCAAAAGAAATAATATTTTTTCTGCATCGGAGGTAAGAGCTTTTTCTTTTATCTCCCGTAAAGAAGCATTCAGCCTGCCATCAGACCGGACATAAGTAACCCGGGCATTAACTACTTCACCGACTCGTGGACGTGTTGCCATTTCCTTATTATCGATAAAAACGATATATCGTTCATCAGAAAACATAAATGCACCGCTGTCGGTATAATTATAGATCGCCCCGGAAACATGATCACCGACTTTAACCCCTGTGGCTTTTTTAGAAGCCCGGCGCAATTCGTCCTCCACTTCCATCGTAACCGCCAGCCGTCCCGACTTATCGGTATACAGCTTAGCCCAGACTACTTCACCGACCTGTGGTTTGCCGCGCATTCCGGCATAAGGCATAAAAATTCCCCGTTCGGCCCCGACATCAAGAAACGCACCGTCTTCACTAATATTGATAACCTTCAGACGGGCAACCTGTCCTTCTTTCATCTTCGGAACACGCATACTGGCCGTAAGCCGCCCTTTCGGGTCACGATACAAAAATACTGTGACCAGATCGCCAATCTCTACTTTTTTTGTCTGTTGTTGCGTATGCAGCAAAATATCATCAGAAGTGTTCCCTGTTTCCGCATCAAGAAAAGCTCCCAATTCAGAAACCCGTGCCACTTTTAACGTTGCTACCGTGCTTGGCATATAACGCCTTTTTCTTTCTTCCATATTTATCAGTCCTCATAGACCGTAAGCTTTGCGTCACTCCAAAGCTGTTCCAATGCATAATATTCACGTTGCTCCTGAACAAAAATATGTGCTACACAGTCACCATAATCAAGCAATACCCAATTTCCTTCCCGGTAGCCTTCCTTATGCAAAAAATCTTTCCCCTGCTCATGCAGTTTCTCTTCAATATTATCAGCGATCGCCCGCACCTGAGTCGGTGAATTTGCCGAACAAATTACAAAATAATCCGTTGCGATCGTCAGCTCTTCCATATTAAGCAAAACAATATCCCGAGCTTTTTTATCACTAGCTGCCGCAGCAATTGCCTCTGCCAAATTAAGCGATGTATTTTCCATAAAATATTTCCTCCTTATTGCACTGCCAATTCAGGGAAAAGTTCCGCCATTCGTTCCTTTTTCGCCTGTTGATCTACTCGCCAATAATCACTGTTCTTTACTAACGTTCCGGGAACCATTACCGATTGGATATTCTCCCCGGATAATCCTTTGATCACACTGATAAGCTGTGCCGAATCAAAAATCTCGGCACTCGTCACTACTCGTTTTTGTAACAGCTCAACTAATTGCGGTACTTTTGTCATCACATCAAGACTGAGTATTTTTTTATAAATAGCCGCTAAAAATTTCTGTTGCCGCTGTACACGGCCGATATCACCTAATTCATCACCACGGAATCTCAGATATTGCTGAGCCTGTTCCCCTTCCAAATGCTGATACCCTTTCTTTATATGTATCCGCAAATTTATCTCTGGATCTTCATAATCCATATCTTCTTCTACATAAAGATCAACGCCGCCCAATATATCGACTATATCCGCTACTGCTTTGATATCGACTGCGACATACTGATGCACAGGCACGCCTAACAATTCGCTTACCAAACGGGAAAGCAACGGTTCGCCGCCAGCCTCATATGCTCCGCTGATCGGCTGTTCCAGCTTATTTCCCGGCATATGCACCATCGTTTTGCGTGGTACGGATATTGCTCTCATGCGTCCTTGCTTATTATCCATACTCAGCAACAATAATGTATCAACATGCTTTCCTTTTTCGCCGGTAGTTCCTTCATCAACACCCAGTAAAAGAATATTGGTATATCCTTCCATCTGCTTTGTTGCCGAAAGGCTCTCACTCTTTTTGGGGTGCATGGATATACTGCTATAAGCCCGGTTTCCCCAATCATAGAGATGATATCCCATCCAGCCGATAAAGCCAAAAAATATCGTAAACATAAAGAGCCGGATAAGCACCCGAAATTTATGCCGTCGCCGTTGTATTCGTTTAACTTTTATCCGTTTTTTCGTCTCGCTGCTCATCAGATATCCTTTCAGTCATTGACCTTAGCAAGCAAAAGCTCATTTCTTGCCGTAACCGTATCAGGATGGATCAAATGATTCTTTTCGGCAACAAAAATGATTGACTGTGTCAGCCCCTCAAGCAACATATCATCAAGTGATGCCTCCCTTGAAAGCTGACGTAACATCTCCACCTCCGGATAATTCCGATGTGGCTCGATCATATCCGCAAAATATATTATCTTGTCAAGCGGTGTCATTTTTGCGCCGCCGACCGTATGCCGCCAAATTGCCTGAGATATTTCCGCATCATCGACATCATATATTTCCTTTATGCGTTCAGCACCGATATACGCATGCAAAAGCAACGGCATCTGCCGTTCTACTTCGCCGACAGCGATACCTCGCCGCTCAGCTTCAGCAATCAGTTCATCATCGCGGAACTCCCGGGCGCAATCATGCAACAGCCCTGCCAAACGGGCTTTTTCTTCATCTACTCCAAATCGTTTTGCCAAAAAAACTGCCGTCTCCGCAACTCCCAGCGAATGTTCATAACGGCTGGGCTTCAACTTTGATGCCAGCAATTTCTTTCGCGTTTCGTGATCCATCATTTATATAGTCCTTCTTTATATATATATTGTTCAACCGGTAACGGAACAATATATTTTATCGAGATACCGTTTTTGATCCTGGCCCGGATATCAGTGGAAGAAATCTCCAATTCCGGAGTATTAAGCCGGTGTATCCGCTTCTGTCCGAGCTCACCAAAGTATTCTTTGATATTATCAACATTCGGCAAACACCCTTGCCGGGTAGCTGCGATAAACTGGCATATCCCCAAAAGCTCCTCTATACGGTCCCATGTCGGGATTTCTGCGATCGCATCTGCTCCGGTTATAAAGTAAAACTCTGTATCCTCCCCATATTTTTCGATAAGCTCATAAATAGTATCGATCGTATAAGAAGGACACGGCCGGTTCATCTCAATCGGTGAAACCTCAAAATACGGATTGGAATATGTCGCCAATACCGTCATTATATAACGATGCAGCGCCGGCGTTACAGACTGTTCCTGCTTATGCGGCGGAATTGCCGCCGGAATAAAAATTACTTTATCTAATTTATACTCGTTACGTACCGCTTCAGCCGTAACCAGATGTCCCACATGTATCGGATCAAAAGTACCGCCTAAAATACCGACCCGATGCTTCTTTTCTGCCATAATTTTCACTCCCGAACTCGAACTAAAACCTGCTTGCCAAAAACCAGGCACCGGCTATCGTCAAAACAATGATCACTATCGCCCGTAAATAATCGAGCGTGTCATGTCTCCCTTTCGGAGTTGCCAGATATTGCCGGATTGTCCTCAAATAACCAATAAACGTATTCATTAACGGATCTGGCCTTCACCGTTGATAACATACTTCGTGCTGGTAAGTTCATTTAAGCCCATTGGGCCACGGGCATGAAGCTTTTGCGTGCTGATACCGATTTCAGCTCCGAATCCGAATTCAAAACCATCGGTAAAGCGGGTAGAAGCATTCACATAAACTGCTGCCGCATCTATTTCCCGCTGGAACCGCCGCGCATTATTGAGATCACTTGTCACAATACACTCGGAATGACCCGTATTGTATTTATTGATATGTTCAATTGCTTCATCCATATCTTTTACAACCTTTACCGACAAGATCAATTCACCGTACTCAGTGCTCCAATCCTCTTCTGTCGCTTCCTTCATATCCGGAACGATATTCCGGCATTTCTCACAGCCCCTGAGTTCAACATTTTTCAGCGCCATAGCCTCAGCCATCTGCGGCAGGAACTGTCCGGCAACCGCCTCATGTACCAGCAAAGTTTCCATCGCGTTACAAACTGCCGGACGTGTTGTCTTTGCATTTATTGCAATATCAACAGCCATTTTAAGATCAGCCGAAGCATCTACAAATGTATGGCAAACTCCGGTTCCGGTCTCTATTACCGGAACACTGCTGTTTTCAACCACTGTCTTTATCAGCCCGGCACCACCGCGTGGAATGACCACATCGATCAAACCGTTCAGATGCAGCATGACATTTACCGCTGCCCGATCCGTAACTTCAACAAGCTGCAAAGCACCCTGCGGAATACCGGCTTTTTCTGCTGCCTCCGCCAGCACCGAAAATACTGCCATATTAGAGCGGATTGCTTCCGAACCGCCACGTAATCTAACAGCATTACCTGACTTCAGGCAAAGTGCCAATGCATCAGCCGTAACATTAGGGCGGGCTTCATAAATGATCCCGATAACCCCCAACGGTACCCGGATCCGGCGAATTTCCAAACCATTCGGGCGAACAACCGAATATACACCCTCCCCAATCGGATCAGGAAGTGCTGCTGTCTGCCGCAATCCTTCTGCCATCTGCCCTATCCGTTTTTCATCGAGCATCAACCGGTCAAGATATGACTGCTTGAGATTATTTTCCGGCCATCGGCCAAATCCTTGGCATTTTCTGCCAAAACATAAGCTGCTTTCTTCTCCAACGCATCAGCCATAGCCAGCAAAGCGGCATTCTTTACCTCTGTCGACAAGCTGCCCAGTTTCCGTGCTGCTGCTTTAGCTTCCGTTGCCTTATCTTTTACCAACTTCTCAATATCCATAATGCTTCCTCCCAAACTCAGATAAGCAATACCATACTATCCCGATGAATAACTTCTGTATGTACTTTACTCCCCGGCAAAGCCTTTTCAATTTCACTCGTTTTGAGCCCCATGATCTTCGTCAGATCGCCTGTCGAATAATTGACAATTCCCCGGGCGATCTCCCGCTCATCTTCCCCAACTACCGACACCGTATCCCCGGCTTCAAAGTTGCCATCAACGGCAACAATTCCCGCCGGTAACAAACTCTTGCCATCTTTTGTCAAAGCCGAAACACAACCCTCGTCAACTTTGATCTTTCCTGTCAATGTCCGTCCGAACGCCAGCCAGCTTTTTCTCATTTTTAAACGATTCTCTTTAGCGACAAACAAAGTACCAAAATTTTCGTCATTAATCAGATCACGAACCACACCTTGTCGTGTACCGTTGGCGATAGCCATCATAACGCCGGAATTCATAGCTATCTTAGCTGCCTGCAATTTGGTAAACATGCCGCCAGTTCCCAGCTTTGACCCGGCGCCGCCAGCCATACGTTCAATTTCCGGTGTTATACCGTACACCTCACTGACAAGC
>CALCTX010000126.1 GCA_937907035.1 uncultured Selenomonadales bacterium | reverse complement strand
GTTTGCCAAAGGAAATGGCGCTTGAGCTTTTTAAGCCGTTTGTAATGAAAAAGCTCTGCGACAGCGGCGTTTGTCAGAATATAAAGAGTGCAAAACGTTCTGTTGAACGTGTTAAACCGGAAGTTTGGGATGTATTGGAAGAGGTTATCAAAGAGCATCCGGTACTTTTGAACCGTGCACCGACGTTGCATCGGCTTGGTATTCAGGCGTTTGAGCCTGTGCTTACTGAAGGTCGTGCGCTTAAGTTGCATCCGCTTGCATGTACAGCATATAATGCAGACTTTGATGGTGACCAGATGGCTATCCATTTGCCGCTGTCAGCTGAAGCTCAGGCTGAAGCACGCATTTTGATGTTGGCAGCTAATCATATTCTTGCTCCGAAAGACGGTCGTCCGATTATCGTTCCGACGCAGGATATGGTTCTTGGTTCTTATTATTTGACGATTATCCGCCCGGGTGCAAAAGGAGAAGGCAAGATTGTAACCGGTATCAAAGAGGCACTTTTGGCACATCAGCAGAAAGATCTTGATCTGCAGGCAGAGATTCAGGTCAGAATTGATGGCTATGGATTGGTTAAGACGTCTCTTGGCCGGATGATATTCAATGAAATTTTACCACCGGAAATCCGTTATTTTACGAAGGACAAGGAAACCGGGCAGTGGTGTCTTGGTATTCGTATGGATAAGAAGGAACTTGGTAAACTGGTTGCTAAGTGCTTTGATAAATTCGGCGCGGCTAAGACAGCTGTAGTTATCGATGATGTAAAGAATCTCGGATATCATTATGCATGTTTGGCCGGTATGACCGTTGCTGTATCTGATGTCATTGTTCCGGAAAAGAAGAAAGATATTCTTGACGAGACAGAGAAGAAAGTTAATGTCATCGAGCGTCAGTATAATCGCGGTCTCATTACTGATGAAGAGCGTTACAAACACACTTGTGATCTTTGGTCCAAGGCAACTGATGATGTAGCTGATGCTATGATGGATAATATGGATCCGTTCAACCCGATCTTTATGATGGCTGACTCCGGAGCCCGCGGTAATAAACAGCAGATGCGTCAGCTCGCTGGTATGCGTGGACTTATGGCTGATCCGTCAGGTAAGGTTATAGAGTTGCCGATCAAGGCTAACTTCCGTGAGGGTCTTACCGTATCCGATTACTTTATTTCTTCGCATGGTGCTCGTAAAGGTTTGGCTGATACGGCATTGCGTACGGCAGACTCCGGTTACTTGACCCGTCGTTTGGTCGATGTAGCGCAGGATGTTATTGTTCGTGAAGAGGATTGCGATGTTGTTGGTATTAATCTGGTTCGTGAAAGAGCCCGGTTGGCAAAATCTGCGGCAGCAGCAGTTGAAGTATTGAAAGAACTGCTTGTTGATCGTGTGTTGGGTGCTGATGTTATTGATCCGGAAACCGGTGAAATACTCTACACTATGGATACGATCATTGACGAAGCAATCCTGAAAAACATCGGTGAACATAATGTTTCTGAAGTTGTGATCCGTGGCAATCTTACTGCATCGGAGGCTGTTATCAGCAATGCTATGCTGACTGAAACGGTTTCTCTTGGTGAGCCGGAAGCAAAAGCTCGTCAGGCAGTTAAGAAGGCTATGAAGGATGAAATGAAGGGTAAGGAAACGACCGAGGCTGTTATTGACAGTCATGGAACTGAAATCGTTCCGGCCGGCGTTGAACTTACTGACGAATATATTAAAGCTGTTCTTGACAGTGACGCTAAGGAAGTTAAGGTTCGCAATAACAATATTCGTGGCATTGAGGTTGAAGCCATTAAGGAAGGCAATGGTGTCATTGAGCCGCTTAAAGATCGTATTGTCGGTCGTGTATTGGCAGAAGATATCGTTACCGAAGATGGCGAGAAAATAGCATCTATTAACGATACGATTGATGAAGCATTGGCAGATGAAATATGCAAGGTTCGTGAACGTGTTTCGATCCGCAGTGTACTTACCTGCAAATCACAGTTTGGTGTCTGCATTAAGTGCTATGGCCGTGATCTGGCAAATGCTACGGAAGTTGATGTCGGTGAAGCAGTTGGTATTATCGCCGCTCAGTCTATTGGTGAACCGGGTACGCAGCTTACAATGCGTACATTCCATACAGGCGGTGTAGCCGGTGACGATATCACTCAGGGTTTGCCACGTGTAGAGGAACTTTTTGAAGCTCGCAAGCCAAAGCATTTTGCTATAATCGCTGAGGTTGAGGGTGATGCGGTAGTTACGGAAGATAATGATCAGCGTAAGGTTATTATCACTCCGGAAGACGGTGAAGTGCGTGAATACGCTATTCCATATGGTGCGCGTATGGTTAATGTCGATGGCAAACATTTAAAACCGGGCGACAAACTTACCGAAGGCTCAATCAATCCGCATGATATCCTTCGTGTATGCGGTTTACGTGAGACACAACGTTACCTTGTGTATGAGGTACAGAAAGTTTATAAATCTCAAGGTGTTGAGATTAACGATAAACATATTGAAGTTATGGTTCGTCAGATGCTTCACAAGGTTAAGATTGAAGAAGCCGGTGATACCGGATTCCTTCCTGGCGAATATATCGATATCAATACCTTTGAAGCAGCAAATGCAAAGGCTATTGAGGAAGGCGACGAGCCTGCTGTTGCTAAACCGATATTGCTCGGTATAACAAAGGCGTCACTCGCAACTGATTCGTTCCTGTCGGCAGCCTCATTCCAGGAAACAACACGTGTTCTTACCGATGCTGCGATCAAAGGTAAAGTTGATCCGCTTATCGGGCTTAAAGAAAATGTTATTATCGGTAAACTGATCCCGGCCGGAACCGGTATGGGACGGTATCGTAATATTCAGGTCGTCGATCCGAATGCTCAGGCAATTGAGGAATTTGAAGCGTTGAATATGGAAGCTCAAGCTCAGGAAGCTGAAGAAGCAGAAGATGAGGTCTGATAGCTGAAATTTAAAGGCCCCGCCAATAGGCGGGGCCTTTAATTATCTATGTTTTATTGGGAAACGCGAAGCCAGTTTTCATTAACACTTTTGGCAATAAGTGCTTTTCCGTTAGCATCAGGATGCAGACCGTCCAAAGCATATCCGGTTGGGAGAATGCCTTTTTTGCAGATCGGAGCAAAGTATGCAGCAGTATCAATATAGTATGGCATACTCCTTATAAATTTATTGCATTGGTTTAATTTATCTTTCCAATCATTACAAGCAATTTCGTTAAATGCCTTTTTTATATTGGTAGGATTGATCGGCGGTAAGGTTAAAAAAATAGGACGAATATTATTTTTCAGGCATTTATCACGAATTATCTCTAAGTTCTTTATGGTTTCGCTTATGGGAACAGCCTTACTGCGAATATCATTAGTTCCGGCCATGATCAACAAGTATTTTGGAGCAAAAGGCAGGACATCAGCATCAAAACGTTTTGCCATATCACGTGTTAAATTACCGCTTTCTGCAAGATTGACAGCGGGGAAATCGAGATACGTCAGCCAGTTAAATTCAGAGTCATTCGGGCCGAAGGAAATATGCCCGCCACCATGGGTGATGCTGTCGCCAAGGACTGCAACTCGGACTTTGTGTGGTACGTTAGAAAAACTGACTAATTTTGACCATGAACCAAGCTGATTTCCTTTTGAGTCAAAGGAACGGACACGCCAATAGTATGGCGTGTTTTTTATTCTTGGAGAGTCGTCATAACATTCGTGGTAAGTTGAAGTGCTTTTCCAAATTGGTGTGGTTTTTTCTATATCCGGGGTATCATATAACTCCACTTCATAGGTAGATGAAGCGGATTGTATTGCCCAGGAATAGACCGGATACAGGAGTTGTACTGTATTGTTATCTTCTAAAGGTGATAGAGGGATCGGTTCATTCATGGGAGCAACAGATTTATTGACAAAAATTATTGCCGGCTTGCTGAATGGACTGACAGGCTTCTTGTTTTGATCAAGAGCCCGAATACGCCATAATAACGGGTGGACTTCTCCGTCTTTCAGCTTCAGGCAATCGGCAATTGGCGGATTATAATAATTGAAAAAGACGTCTTTAGAGCGAAATATAGCTTTTTTATATGGTCGTTTTTCTGATATTTTTTTAGGAAAGCCGTCAATTATTTCAATTTCATAAGCAACAGCATTGATGTTTTTTGACCACGAAAGCAACGGGGAAAGCGAAAGCGGAGACGTATCTGTGGATTCTGTTAATCCTTCCGGCGGAGGAACTGTCAGTTTAGCAGAAACATCAGGAGCCGGAAGCAAGATACTGCATAACGCAAGTGCAGCAATTCCACATAGTTTTTTTATTTGCACAGTTACTCGCTCTTTTCTTTTCGTAGTAAGTTTTGATGAGCATTGATAATTTCTGCCATTAACATTTTTCCGCGAATATCCGGATGCAGGCCATCAATGGCCAAATCGTCACTCATGACTGTTTTGTCTGCATCGTAAAAATAAGGTTCAAGGTCGATAAAATATTCTTGTTTGCGGATGAACTCATTATAGCGGTCAAGGCGCTGATGCCAGTCGGATACGGTTGGAGAACCAAAGGCGGTTCTTATAGATTGAGGATTTATCGGCATCAGAGTCAAGAATATGGGTCTGATGTCATTCTCAATACATTTTTGTTTAATTTTCTCAAGGTCATCGATCATGTCGTCTATCGGACGGTTTACCCGAAGATCATTTGTTCCGGTCATGATCAAAAGGTTTAACGGCTTAAATGGCAGTACATCATTATCAAAACGTTTCAGAGATGTATCAGTTGTATCGCCACTTTTGCCGAGATTGTATGCTTCAAAATCAAGATAACTGGTATAGTCATATTCCCGGCTGGATGGAGAATATGAAACCGAACCGCCGCCATGCGTTATACTGTCGCCAAACGCAGCTGCGAAAATGCGCCCACTTGGTTTGGCTATTGTATAGTGAGCGGTATCTGAATATTCGCCGATTGTTTCACCGGCAGCATCGACAGCCCTTACACGCCAATAATATTCACCAGGATTATTACGAGGTTTTTCATCATAACAGCTGAAGGTATCGCCGGCCAGTTTTCGCCATATCGGATTGGGAGACGGCTCAGTGCCGTTTTCAGTTGTCGGTGGTTCGCTTAAGAGTTCAACTTCATAGCGGTTGACATCATGGAGCGGGATCCAGTGATATGCCGGATATAAGAGCAGCTTGTCATTTGGCATTTTGTCGTATTCATTAAGCATTGGTTTGTTTGGAATTGGTGCATTTCGGTCTATTACAAGCGGTTCAGCAGTTGAAAACACTCCGACCGGCTGACGTCTGATATCAAGGGCACGAACCCGCCAGTAGAGAGTTGGTTCGGCAGCATAATCCTTCAAGTCGGCTTGCCAGCCGTTAGTATAGACCTTGCTGGTGCTGACTAAACGATATTCTTTTGATAGTTCAGTGCCATTTTCATTTTCCGGTTTGCCGGAAAGGATCTCGATTTCATAACAAACAGCCTTTGGTACAGAATGCCAAAGGAAAAAAGGCCGGATACTGGCCGGGTTCTGGCTTGTGTAGTGTGAGATATGTGTGGGTGAGATCGGGTCTTTGAAAAAAGGATGAGGCACAGGAATAAATGGACTTTCCAAGCGGCCGAAAACGCCGTATGCACTTATCTTATAAATTACCGGAACTGCTGTCGGGGCAACAATACAGCTGTTGCTGAATGTGAGCCGCCGGTCAATCAGTCGTTCTTCCGGTTCATTGGTCGTGATACCGGTTGTGGGACAATATGTCTCAACCGCATAAAAACAAGGATAAGGAAGTTTATCCCAACTGATCACCATTTCACCGTCAGTTTCTTTGAAACTGACTGATGGAGTCAATTTTCCCATAC
>CALCTX010000125.1 GCA_937907035.1 uncultured Selenomonadales bacterium | reverse complement strand
TCTATCAGCTGGCGGAAAAACGTTTCCAGATGGTCTGCAAGCGGGCTTTGGAAATTTTGTTGATGAATGAAGGATCAAAATGATGAAAAAGTATTGATTTGAAATGGTTATGGAGCTATGTTAAGATTTATATTGAGGTTTTAGTATGTACAGGATAATTGTTAATGCCGATGATTTTGGACGGCATGAATTAATAAATAAAGCAGTTGCGATCGGGGTTGAGACCGGTTGTTTGCGTTCGGCAACGATCATGCCGGGCGGAGCAGCTTTTGCCGATGCGGTTGCGATTGCCAAAACGCATAAACAATTGGGGCTGGGTTTGCATTTTACTTTGGTCAATGGCAATCCGGTTTTGCCACCGGCGGAGATTCCGTCTTTGGTTGATACTGATGGTAAGTTTTATGATAATTACGGGTTGTTTGTAAAACGGTACGCAACGGGTAAGATCGATCTCGATGATGTCCGGCGGGAACTGGCAGCGCAGCTTCAGAAGGTTCGGCAGACCGGGATCAAGCTTACGCATTGTGACAGTCATCAGCATATCCATGCATTGCCACGGATAACGCCGATTGTTTGTCAACTGGCGAAAGAGGGAAAGATTCCGGCAGTTCGGATACCGGCAACGGGCCTGTTCTTAGGGGGAAGTATTTCGGAGGATCGGCTGGGAGCAGTTATCGGTCGGGCAGGGCTGCGGACTTTTGCGGAAATGGCACGGCGAACTGCCAAGAAGTATGATTTGAAGACTACGGAACATTTTGCCGGGAATGTGGCCGGCCGGGCAGTTAATGAGCAGGATTTTCAGCGGATAATGCGTAAGTTGCAGCCGGGTACAACTGAGATCATGATGCACCCGGGAACCAATAATGATATTTTGCAGAGGGATTGCTTGTGGGAACATGATTTTGAAGCGGAACTGGCAGCGGTAAGTTTATCACCGGAAACGGAGTTTATGCGCCATAAAAAGGTTCAGGTTATAAATTTTGGTGATATTTATTAAAGTTTCCGTGAAAGGTTTGTTTTGCAGGAATTTTTTGGGGAGGAAGAACATTAATGTCTGATAAAAATATGAAGTCATGGCTGATTTTAGTGGCAATGTTTTTAATAATGTTGGTGCTTAACATATTAATGCCATTGCATAGAGATGATTATGATTATGCGCTGATTTGGGGAACATATCAGCATATTGAGTCAATGGCGGATGTTTTTGAATCAGCGTGGCGACATTATTTGTTTCATGGTGGGCGCATAGTGACATTGGGCAGTTTGATGTTTTTTTTGCAATGGGATAAGTTGTTGTTTGATATTGTAAATGCAGTGTTCTTTGTTATATTTACAGTCCTTATCTATATGCATGGGCGTCGTAGTATAGATTTTGCACAACCTGGATTGATGGCAATATGCGCAATTTTTAGTTGGTTATGTTTTCCTCATTTTGGGGAGGTGGCTATTTGGAAGTGCGGAGCAACCGTATATTTGTGGTCAGGGTTATTCGCAGCAGTATTTTTATTGCCATATAATCTTAAATTGGCTGGACGATGGTCGTTAAATAATGGTTGGTTTGCGATAGTTTCTTTATTTTTGGGAGTTTTGGCTGGGTGGTCAGTAGAAAATCTTGGCGTAACAGTAACGCTCTTGACGGCGGGCATTTGTTATTATTTACATCGTAAAGGAGAAACAGTTCCGGCTTGGATGATCAGCGGAGCCGTCGGGGCTTTAGTTGGCCTTATTGGATTGTTGGCTGCACCGGGTAATTGGGTCCGCTATAATGAACAAGGGGCAGAAGCAGGCGAAGGATTATTAATTACGATGGTTTACCATATCAATAATCAGTTTGGCGGTAATGGAGAGATGCTTCTTTATACTTTGCCGGCACTGTTATTGTTTGTTTTAGGCTGGCGGCTTTTGCAGGCTGAGTATGTGAGAAAGACATTTAATTTGGAAAGAATTCCGGTAAAAGCCGGATTGTCTACCGGTCGGATCGTGTTACTTATTTTTATTGGCTTAACGACGATTTCATATTTTACGACGGGGTTTGTCGGTAAAACTTTACACGATATTTTAGAAGCGGGAGTATTACGTCCGTTGGGGCTGACACGGCCGATAACTTTGATATTGTTCGCCAATTTGATGGATGGTTTTGATGAAATGGCGGTATATTGGTTTTTCGTTTTCTTTATGTTTTCTTATCTCAAAGAAAAATTGGGATTAACACCTGCATTTCTTAAAGAAATTAAAGGAAAAGCTAAATTAAAAATGTTGGTCAGGGAATATCCCGGTTTTGGATGTGCGATGTTTTTGATCATTTTAGCGGTAGCTAATAATTTCGTAATGATCGCTGCACCAACATTTAGTTCAACGGCTATGTTGTTGGCAGCAGTGGTTGCTTTGTTAGATATTCCGGAAGTGCGGAACAATCTTTTTGCAGTTGCAACAGGAAAGATAATGCAAAAGGCGGCAGTATTCTTGACAGCATTTACAGTTTTGTCGGCGATGACGATCATGTATAATATGAAGCAAGCTAATGATGAACGGTTGGCGATGGTTGTAGAAGCTGCTGCAAGCGGGAAAACAGAAGTAGTTATGCCACCGATCATGTCGCGGGGAAGAGCATTGCGGCATGTATATTTTGAGGATTTTTATAATGGCGTAACAACACATGGTTTGATTAATTATTATGGGATAAAGAAGATCAAGGTAAGTCCGTTACCACCATGGGTCAGATAAACAGAAGTATTCTTTCAGGGAGGATGCTAATGGAAATAAAGGATATGCAGGCATTTTTTGCTGTGGTTGAAGAGGGGAATATCAGCCATGCGGCGGTGCGGCTTAAGGTAGCCCAGCCGGCATTGAGCCGGCAGATGAAGCGGTTGGAAACAACGCTCGGTGTGCAGTTATTTGAGCGGGGCAATCGTCATATCAGCCTGACGGAAGCGGGAAAGCTTTTGTATGAAAGGGTCAGCCATATTCTTGGTTTGGTTGATGGTACAGTCAAGGAGATTTCGGAAATCGGGTCCGGGGTTGCCGGTTCGGTACGGATCGGGACGATAACGACATCCGGGGCTTTGCTTTTGCCGGAACTGATCGCAGAATTTCATAAGCAGTTTCCGCAGGTTACGTTTCAGATTTGGGAAGGTGAAGGCGCCCGGGTTTTGGAGCTTCTCGATAATCGGGTTATAGAGATCGGTATCACCCGGACGCAGGTTGATAATGATATCTATGAGTCGATAACTTTGCCGGCAGAGCCGTTTATTTTGGCGATGAGCCGGGATTTTGCCAATGGAAGATCGCGGACGATGCAGCTTTCGGAGTTGAAAGACAAGCCAATGATCATTCCGTTACGGTGGGCAGAGACGTTTACCGAGCATTGCGAGAAGCTGGGCTTTGTGCCGAATTTTGTCTGTGTAAGTGACAGTATCGTGCAGGATGTTCTCTGTGCCAAGATGGGTCTGGGTATTGCAGTGTTGCCTTTATCGGCCCGGAGCTTGCTCACGGATGATTCGATCATATATTGTGAGCTGACCAAACCGGAAATATCTACACAGACCGTTGTCGCCTGGTTAAAAAATCGTACGTTGTCGCCGGCCGGCAAGCATTTTGTTGAGCTGTTCAAGGCGATGTTTTGTAAGGCAAAGGAGGGCAAATGAGGTGGATTGCAAGGAATATATAGCAGTTGGTATGATCAGAGAGGAACGTTCTGCCGTCAGTGAAAATAATACAGCTCAGGCCATGGGCTCCGGATCTTTGCCGGTTTATGCGACGCCGGCGATGACAGCTTTGATGGAGCAGGCCGCGGCAAATTTAGTCGAGGGGTGTTTACCGGAAGGCTGGACCAGTGTCGGGGTGGCTTTAAATATTGTTCATACGGCGGCAACACCGCAAGGGCTTGAGGTTCGGGCGGCAGCTGAGGTGACGGCGATTGATGGCCGGTCGATAGCTTATAAGGTAACGGCCTGGGATGAGATGGGGATCATCGGCAGTGGTACCCATGAACGAGTGGCTGTGCCGGCGGAGCATTTTTTGAAAAAAGCCGAAGGAAAGTTAACAGCAGGCAAAATTTAAAAGTAGTTATCAGCAGAAAAAGGAGAGATCAGAATGGCAAAGTTTTTACCGATAGTTTTTGCGCTTATTTTGGCTGCGATGCCAATTTCTTCGTATAACGGGATGAAAAATGCGGAGATCAATGTCAAGGCAGCTTACGGACAGGTGGAGAATCAGATGCAGCGGAGAGCTGATCTGATCCCGAATTTAGTAACGACAGTTAAAGGTTATGCAGCTCATGAGAGCAAGGTGCTGAGCGAGGTATCGGCAGCCCGGGCAAAGCTTGTCGGAGCAGGCAACGCTCAAGAAAAGGATGCCGCAAATACCGAGCTTTCCGGTGCGCTCAGCCGGTTGTTGGCGATTTCCGAGGCTTATCCGGCTTTGAAGGCTGATACGCAATTTTCCGCTTTGGCGGCAGAATTATCAGGGTCGGAGAATCGCATCGCAGTTGCCAGACGCGATTATAATGACGCTATCCGGGAGTACAACAGCCGCGTAGAGACATTCCCGGGCAATGTTATAGCCGGTATTTTTGGCTTTAAGCCGATGCAGCAGTTCAAGGCAGATCCGAAGGCTGCTGAAGTTCCGAAAGTGGCGTTTTAAGGCAGGTCGATAATGAAGAGCTTTTTTTCGTTTATTTTTAATCTGATAATCTATGTAATAAAGCATACGTTGTTTTTGGGCTTGTTGGCAATGCTGTTGCTGGTGGTTGTCTGCATTTTGTGTGCAGTAGGATTTATCGGCGAGGATACGCCGGCAGAGTCCGAGAAAGCAACCATGCCGTCGCGGCCGACGCAGAATATTTATGTGACCGATCTGGCCGGGATGATCAGCGATGAGGACCGAAAGGTTATTCTGGATATCGGCGGCGAGCTTGACCGGAAGCATAAAGCGCAGCTGGCGGTAGTGACAATAGAGTCGCTTCATGGGGAAAATATCGATCAGTATGCCAATAAATTATTCCGGGAGTGGGGTATCGGCGATAAAAAGCTGAATAACGGCGTATTGTTCCTGATCTCCAAGAAAGACCGCAAGTTCCGGATCGAGGTCGGGTACGGACTGGAAGGAGCGTTGCCTGACAGTACGTGCAGCGAGCTGTTAAAGCAATTGGTGCCGTATTTTCAAGCGGGTGATTATTCACCGGCAATTTTGGGCGTTTATTTCCAGATGGCCCAAAAAGTTTATGCGGAATATGGCGATGAAATACCGTATGAGCTGTTAGACTTGCCCCCGCCTGACAAATCTCGCGGCGAGGCAGTCGAGGCAAGGCATAAAGCTGAGCTTAAGCAGCAAAAGGGCGGTGCTGACGATGATGATAGTATCGAATGGAAAATTTGGGTGGTCGTTATACTCTTCATGATCGTTACCTGGTTTTTGATTGATAAGTTAGGAATCGGATTCCTTGGTGGTGGCGGACGCTTTGGCGGTGGCGGATTCGGCGGTGGTTCCGGCGGCGGATTCGGTGGCGGCAGCTCCGGCGGCGGCGGTTCGTCCGGTGGTTGGTAATTTTAAGGTCGTTATTTTTGGATTTGACAAAAGAAAATTTACCCTATATAATCAAGTCATAAATGAATACGCTTTTCAGGGCTGACGGATTAGTGGAAGTAACCACGTGTGCTGAAGAGTGAGTAATGCCGACCGTCTGGGCGAAGAGATTTTCCCAGACGGTTTTTTGTCTGTGAAACATCTCTTGGGTGTTATGTTTTGGAGGATGGTTTATATGAGAAATCGCTGGCTTATTGCTCTTTCGGCTGTCGGAATCCATATCTCGATAGGCAGTGTTTACGCATGGAGCGTACTGACCTGGCCGATCATGGTCGAGATGGGGGTTTCGCTTAAGCAGGTTACGTGGACTTTTTCGTTGGCTATTTTGTTTTTGGGATTGTCAGCCGGATTTTTAGGCAGTTTTGTTGAGAAAATGGGGCCAAAAAAGAGCGGCCTTATTTCGATGGTGTTATTTGGTACCGGGTTATTCGGCACGGCTTTTGCTATCAGTCAGCACAGTTTGCCGTTATTGTATCTGTTTTACGGGGTTATCGGTGGTATGGGCCTGGGTGTCGGTTATATTACACCGGTATCGACACTGGTAAAATATTTCCCGAATAACCGCGGATTTGCGACCGGACTTGCGATAATGGGTTTCGGTTTTGCCAGTCTGATCGCCGGTCCGTTGATGCAGTATCTTTCCGCTGCTTATGGCTTGGTAACGAATTTTATTATCCTTGGCGTGGGCTATATGATCATCATGGGGGCAAGCGCGCTTTATCTTAAACCGCCGGTGGCTAAGCCGGCAACTGCGGGCGGGAGCCAGATCAATGTTATCAATCGTGGCTTTACGGCTGATGAAGCGACTAAGACCTGGAGATTTTGGGCATTATGGTGGATATTCTTCGTTAATATCACTTGCGGGATCGGGCTCTTGGCTGTTGTTTCGCCGATGGCTCAGGAAGTTTGCGGAATGCCGGCAGTAAAGGCAGCAGAATTTGTCGGGATCATCGGTTTGTTAAACGGATTTGGACGTATTGCCTGGTCAACTGTGTCTGATTATCTTGGTCGGGGAATGACATATATAGTATTCTTCCTTATTGAGATCGTGGCATTCTGGAAGTTGGCAGGGGTGTCGCAGGTTATGCTGTTTCAGGCTTTGGTATTGTTGATCGTCAGCTGTTACGGCGGTGGTTTTTCCTGTATGCCGGCATATTTGTCTGATATCTTCGGGACAAAGCAGCTCAGCGCAATTCATGGCCGGATTTTGACAGCTTGGGGCTTTGCCGGTGTAGTTGGTCCGTTTTTGGTTTCTTTGTTCCGTGAGTTGACCAGTGGTTATAGCACGATCTTGATCTTCTTTTCAGCATTGTTTATTGTGAATTTTATTATCGCTGTTGTGCTTAAGCTGCGTGGCCGGTTCCCGCAGGACTCACAGCAGGCGGAGCAGGGCTGATCTGAATTTGGGAAAATTAAAACTGTGTACAACCTATTGGTTATACACAGCCTGTATATTAGATGTGGATTATTTTGTGGATAAGTTTTCGGTTTGAAGACTTATCCTTTTTTATTACCATTTTTCCGGTATTTCTTCCAGCGGACCTTTGACAAACATGGTCGAGATTGTCTGGCACATGAGCTTCCCTGCTTCGTTAAAGGTATCGGCGGTCAGGGTGATGGTCGTGCGGCCCCGGTGGGTAACCTTGGCGATACAGGTAACAGTATTGCCGGCGGTAACATTGCTGATAAAGGTCGAGTAAATATTCAGAGTAACGGTCCTGGCTCCGACTGAGCAGCAGGCAACGCCAATCGCCGTGTTGGCGAGAGTGGAAAAAGCACCGCCATGGACAAAGCCTTCCGGATTGACGTGTTTTTCGCCGTCAATCGGCATATGCAAGGTTGCTGTGCCGCAAGTGACATCATCGATCACAATGTCGCAGAGAGTTACGAATTTATTGTGGCTGAAGATCTCACGGATGATCGCCAGACATTTTTCTTTAGTCAAGTCAATACCTCCTTTTTCGGACAGGGGATATATGGTTAATTTACCAATTGGCCGGAATTTCGGGGAATTTGCCCCGGACAAACATGGTGGCGGTACAATGCCCCATCATTTTATCGTCTTCGTCAAACAGTTTGACACTGACGACCATGGTCGTGCGGCCGTGATGCTGAACTTTGGCAAAAGCCCGGGCTGTTTCACCGGGATGGATGTTGCGAATGAAACTCATGTTGAAGTTGACGGTCATGACCCGTTCGCCCATAGTGGCACAAACAACGCCGAGCGCGGTATCGGCTAATGATTCCAAGGCGCCACCGTGTACGATACCGTAGAGGTTGGTGTGTTTTTCCGGATCAATGGTCATTTTCAAGACGCATTCGCCACATTTTACGCTTTCTATTTCCAAACCGAGCAGACGGCAGAAATTATTGGTACTGTAGACTTTTTTGAGATAATCAAGGCATTCTTCAGATGTCATAAGAAATCCCTTCCGTTTCATCAATAATACATCTATTTTATCACAATTTTTCTTAAGAGTCATATAGTTTTCACGTCATTCCGGGCTTTGACCCGGAATCTCTTTATGCATTGTCACTAATAAGGAGATGCCGGATCAGGTCCGGCATGACGGAAACATAATGCGCCAATCCTTTCTTTACTGCGCTATGACGGAACAAGTCCGTCGAAACGCTGGTTAAGGAGGGGCTGTC
>CALCTX010000124.1 GCA_937907035.1 uncultured Selenomonadales bacterium | reverse complement strand
GTTTATTGACAATCAGCAAACAGGGAAATCAGTTGCTTGTCAATGGCAAGCCTGTGACGGCGAAAAGAGTTGAGGTAAAGCCAACGGGAAAAGCAATCGTTAGGGTAAACGGAAAGGCTTATCGTGGCGGGATGATATTCCAAACGGAAGGCCAGAAGTTGAATTTTATCAATCTGGTTGGGCTGGAAGATTATATTCGCGGAGTAGTTCCGGAAGAAATGTCCGAGAGTTGGCCGGCTGAGGCTTTGAAAGCTCAGGCAGTAGCAGCCAGGACGTTTGCTCTTTATACGAAAGACGAGGAAAAACATTCGGGATATGACTTGTGTTCGTCAACACATTGTCAGGCGTATGGCGGGGTTGATAGTGAGGCAGCATCGGTAAATGCGGCTGTTGATGCTACGCGAGGCGAGATTTTGCAATATGCCGGTAAGGTCATTTATGCGGCATTTCATTCAGATTCCGGTGGTTATACAGCCAACAGTGAAGAGGTTTGGGGAGGAAGACAACCATATCTTCGCTCGGTTAAAGATGATACTACAGGGGCTCCGCATAATAAGTGGCAGGAAAATTACACTTTGCGTGACGTAGAAGATTTATTGCGGGACAATGGGTATTATGTTGGCAAGTTGAATAAGATAACGCTGACTCCGTTAAAAATTGGTGCTGGGAAAACGGCTGACCGTTCAGAATCGGGGCGGGTTCAGTCGGTTCGCTTTGATGGGAACAAGGGAACTGTGACCTTGACCGGAAATACTATGCGCAGTGTTTTTGATCTTTCCAGTACGTTGTTTGATATTAGGCTAAGTACAGAGAAAAAATGGGGCCGTGAGCATAAGATCGGTAAAGCCGGCGGCTTGAATATCGTATTTGAAGGCCATGGCTGGGGACATGGTTTGGGGATGTCACAATGGGGCGCGAAGATCATGAGTGCCAAGAATAATTATCAGGCCATTTTGAAACACTTTTATACAAAAATAGATATCAGGAAAATGTATTAAGATAGAGGTAATTATAGATGTTATTGACTGATTTTGATTATGATCTGCCGGAAGAATTGATAGCACAAAAGCCTGTTGAACCGCGTAATGCATCACGGTTATTAGTGCTTGATCCAAAAGAGGAAACGGTTGAGCATCATCATTTTTATGATCTGAAAAAATTTTTGGTGCCGGGAGATACACTTATTTTCAATGATACCAGGGTAATGCCGGCCCGGCTTATTGGCTATCGGGATAAAACCGGTGGAAAGGTTGAAGTGTTTTTATTGCGGCGAATAGATGGTAATACCTGGGAAACATTGGTAAAGCCAGGGAAAAAAGCACTGCCGGGAAATAAAATTTGTTTTGGGGATGAGCTCGCCTGTGTAGTGGAA
>CALCTX010000123.1 GCA_937907035.1 uncultured Selenomonadales bacterium | reverse complement strand
GTTGACCGAGGGTATAAGCCCGTGACAAAGTAACTGCCCATTATGACGCTTTTTTATTATTTCTCTAAGATTTTTATTATTTCGGCTACATACATAGTATGATAATCCTTGTTTGCAAACCATTTTTCGTCACAGCTTTTGTCAATAAAACATTCTGGTTTTAATTCTTGGGCGTAAAGCTTTTTGCAGATAAAAACGAGATCTGCTTCGGCAAAATATGGGGTTGCAGCTTCATGCTCTATTGTGAGGCCGGCTTTATTGATCTTATTTTCATCACGGCCGGATACAGTGCCGAGATAAGAAAGCTCTTTACGGAATTTTTCCGGCAGGACTGATAATGAAAAAGTATCTGCAGCATCGACAAACTCTTTAGTATAGCGTTGAGGACGAATAAAAATATAAACAACAGGTTTGCCCCAGTTAATACCGATACCTCCCCAGGAAGCAGTCATGGTATTTTGCCGGTCGTTATTTTCAGCTGTAATAAGCAGCCAATCTTTGCCAATCATTTTAAATGCGTTACGGTCTAAGTTTTCTGGTGATATTTCGTTTAATTTCATGATGATTTTCCTCCTCTGGTGGTGGCAGTGGTTCTTCGTATTCATCAGTAAAAAGATGTTCCCGATGTATTTCTTTGCCGTGTTGGGAATAAATTCGCCAGCTTTCGGCATGCCCGTCATCGTTATAAAAACTATCTACAGATATATCCTGACCGTTAAGATCTGCTGATGTGCCAAGTACATAGATAGTCAGTTCATCATCTGTGGCAGTGGTCAGGAAATAAACATTATGCTTCAAAGTATTCTTAAAGCAAAGATCAAGATTGCCATAATCAACTGTAGCATCAAGACCTGCCGGCACATAAGCGGCGGGGAAAAAATGAGAACTGCGGGCAGTTGGCTTAAGACCGTCTAATAAAATAGCATTATATAATGTTGAACTTACCTGGCAGACTCCACCGCCAATTCCCGGAACTGTCCGCCGATCGATGATGACCGGTGCATCCAAATAACCGGCAGCTGCAGAACGCTCACCAACTGTTTTGTTAAAGGAAAATGATTGTTCCGGTTTTAATAAAAAATGGTTGATCGGTGTCGAAGCGAGACGGATATTTTCTCCTCTGGCAGAGGAACTGTCAAAATAGGTGGTGTATTGGGCAAGGATCCTGTCGATATCTTTGATATCTTTATCGCTGATGTCAGGTTCTTCTGTATCGGGTTCAATTTCAATCCGCCTTGGCAAACGCAATTCAAGCAGGCTTGGAAGCAGATGCGCGGTAAGTGCGGCGGTATCAGTCTTTTTTCCGACGACAGCTTGCTGTTTCAGGATCGTTCCGTTAGCAGTTATTGAACAGCTTGCGTTGGAGCCTGGTCGGTCAATTTTTTTTGCTATTTTATCA
>CALCTX010000122.1 GCA_937907035.1 uncultured Selenomonadales bacterium | reverse complement strand
ATAGCGGCGGCCGTATTGATGGCCGTATCGTTTGATGTCAGTAATATGGCAGAAGCGGCAGTAAATAATGACGGGAAAAAAGCTCAGGCAGCGGAAAATTTATCACCGGAAGCGGCAGAGATGAAAGCCGGTAAGGAAGCTTATTTAGGAAACGATTTAAAAGGAGCACTGAAGCACTATTCAAAAGCAATCGAGCTTAATTCTAAAAATCCGGCAGCGTATTTGAGCCGGGGGATCGTACAGCGACAGCTCAATAAACTTGATGAGGCCATCAATGATTTTACTAAAGCGGTCGAAGTTTCGCCGAAGTTTGCACCGGCCTATATTGCCAGGGGATTTATTTATGAGATGAAGCAGCAATATACTGAAGCGGTCAGTGATTTTTCCCAGGCAATAAATTATGCTCCTACCAGAGAGGAGAGCTATATTTATCGTGGGGTGGCTTATAACAAACTGGAACGGTATGAAGAAGCCTTGGCTGATTTTGACAAGGCTGTGACATTAAAACCGGATGATTTTTCCATTTATGCCAATCGGGCGGCCGGCTATCGGGGTTTGAAAAAATATGAACAGGCTGCAGTTGATTTTTCAAAAGCGATTGAGCTGAATACGAATAATTCCAAGCTGTTGATCGAACGGGCAAATATTTATCATATGTTGGGGGATGGGATTTCAGCCTTGGCAGATCTGACGAAAGCAACGGAAATGGAACCGGCCAACGCAGATTATTTTTATTTCCGGGCGATAGAATATGATACTCAGGGTGAGATGCAGTTGGCTCTTAATGATTTGGAACAGGCTATTTCTCTAAATCGTCACGAAGAAAAATATTTTGGCAAGCGGGCCGATATACATGCAACTGCCGGCGATTTTTATAAAGCCATTGAGGCATTTACCGCCGGTTTGCGAATAAATCCTCAAAATGCAATGTTCCTGTATCGGCGAGGGTATTTGTATAAAAAGCTGGGCGAGCGGGAAAAATCCGAGGCTGATTATGAAGCGGCCAAAGCATTGAAATCTGATCTGCCGAAATATGATTGAGATACTTGTATTGAATGTCAGTGTCAAAATTAGATATGTCATGCCGGACTTGATCCGGCATTTTTTATTTATGGCACTGTTATCGGGTATTTGTGAGTTATGTTGAAACAAGCAGGTTGAAACGGTGACGTAGGAAGAAAAGACTTTGCATTTTCTTGAATTAGTGGTCAACAATGCGGTATAATTATATGATTACATGAAATGTTCAATCTTGATGGATGGTGAATTGTTTGCTTTTAAAACGTTTGGAGGCTTACGGTTTTAAATCGTTTGCCGATAAAGTCGAAATAGAATTTGATAAAGGAATAACGGCTGTTGTCGGGCCGAATGGCAGTGGCAAGAGCAATATTACCGATGCGATCCGGTGGGTGCTTGGCGAGCAAAATATTCGGGCACTGCGCGGCTTGAAATCGGAAGATATTATTTTTACCGGAAGTAATGCACGCCGTCCGTCAGGAGTAGCTGAGGTTTCCTTGTCGTTTTTGAATGATGGGACGTTACCGGTTGATTATAACGAGGTTAATATTACCCGTCGTTTTTTCCGGTCGGGTGAGAGCGAGTATTATATCAATAAAACGCGTTGCCGGCTGAAAGATATTTTTTCCCTGTTTGCTGATACCGGATTGGGACAGGACGGTATGAGTGTGATCAGCCAGAATAAGATTGATGAGATATTGAACAGCAAGCCGGAAGAGCGTCGCTTATTTTTTGAGGAAACTGCCGGTATTACGAAGTATCGGGCCCGGAAAAAGGAAGCGATGCGAAAGCTCGAGGATACAGAACAGAATTATATCCGGGTAAATGATATAGTACAGGAAATAGAGACACAGCTTGAACCACTGTCTGAACAGGCAGAAAAAACACGGAAGTATAATGAACTGCGGATAAAACAACGGCAGTGTAATCTTACATTGTTATGTGGCAGTTATGATAAGTCGTTGGAACAGAAGGAAAAATTGCGTCAGCAGAGTGAAGAACTGCGTGATCAGGAGATTGCTTTAGTTGCTTCCAATAATTTGATAGAAGCCAGGAAGCAGGAAAATGGTCGGCAGATTTTGGCATTGGAAAATGATCTTCAGCAGGTGACAGCAGAAAATAGTTCGCTTCATGACAAGATAGAGAAAGTAACCGCTGAGATACGGCTGTGGGAGGAACGACGTCATCAGAGAGATATCAATCAAAAACGGCTGGTCGGGCAGCAGAAGAATTTAACGGAGCAACTGGCTGTTTCACGGCAGGAAAAAGAGAGTATCATCGCTGATACGGAAGAGTTGCTTGTCAAGCAGGCTGAATGTGCAGAGCGACTCGGTCAGGAAAAGACAGCGGCGAAAGAAATGTCGCAGAAAATTAAGGATCAAAAGACTGCGGGTCGTTCTTTGAATGAACAGCGTGAGGCTTTACGGCAGGAAATAAGTGAAAAGCAGAAAGCGTATGCACTGTTGGAACGTGATATTGAAGCCGATATAGAAAACAGCCGGTTACAAGGACAGTCAGAGACGGATTTAAATGCTTCGCTGGCAGAAAATCAATCGGCTTTTGCTGCGGTTAAAGAAAAAATAGTTGCCCTGACTGAGCGTAAAGCGGTAATCGTTGGTGAGCAAAAAAATTTGTCGGCCCGGCAAAAAAAGCTGACAGAGCAGGTTAATACAGCGCGACAATTAGCGGGGGCGGCTCAGCAATATGCCGAGCAGGCAGAGACGAAAATCGAAGTATTGAAAAATATGCAGCAGGCGTATGAAGGTTTTGGCAAAGCAGCCAAAGTGGTGCTGAAGAGTCATGAACCTTGGCGGTCGGGAGTTTGTGGGGCAGTAGCCGAACTTATTACTGTTCCACAGCAATATATTACGGCGGTAGATGTTGCGTTGGGAGCCGGATTGCAGAATATCGTGACAGATAACGCTGAAACGGCTAAACGGGCAATTGAATTTTTAAAACGCAGTAATGGCGGGCGGGTAACTTTTTTGCCGTTGGATACCTTGGAACAACGGAAAGCACCGGATGTGTTTATAAAAGCCACCGGGGTTATCGGTTGGTTGAATGAGATCGTCAAGGTTGAGGAAAAATATCGTAAAGCGCTTGATTTTTTATTGGCGCGGACTTTGTTAGTTGATAATATTGACCACGCGTTGTCGTTAGCAAAAAAGCAACAACACAAAGTGCGGATAGTCACGGTTTCCGGTGAGTTGTTAAATCCTGGCGGATCTATTTCCGGTGGCAGTTATAAGCAGCAGGAATCGGGATTTTTAAATCGCAGCGGAGAAATTGCCAATCTGCAGGAGACTCTGACAAAGAAAAAAGCTGAGGCAGCTGAACGGCTGCAGCAGCTGACAGAGTTAAAAGCTGAGTCTGAAAAGGTGTATGGTGATTTGGCTGCAATAAAAGATCAGTTGGATGAAATTGCGCTTGCTGAAGCAAAGCAGAAGTTTGAGAGTGATAAGCTTCAGGAACAGATAAAAGAAAAAGAGGAAAAATTAGCTCGGATAGCGGAATGGAAAGCACGGCGTGAATTGACGTTTGCTAAGGCACAGGAGAGAAAAGTTTTGGCGGCGCGTGAGATCAGAGCATTATCGGAAAAGAGTGATGCGCTGGCGGCTGAAGCTGTAAAAGTGCAGGAAAAGCTGAGCGAGCTTGAGCAAGAGGCTGATGATTTAGGAAAAGAAATAAATGAAAGCGAATTGCAAAAGGCTGTTCTAGGGCAGCAGGTCATTCGCAGCAAGGAAAAGGGTTTGTTGATAGACAAAACTATCAAGCAGACTGAAAAAGAGCTGAGCGACAGTCAAAACGAGCTTAAGACTTTAGAGCTTGCCGATGCTGAAGGACAGCAGCAGGTAAAAGAATTGCAAGAGAATAAGGAGAAAAGCAGTCTTTTATATCAAACTGGTCTGGAAAAGCAGAAATCTTTGTATGATGCTAAGATGTCGCGTTTGGCAGAGGCACAGGACATTGATAAAGAAATAACCGAGGGAAATCAAAAGCAGAATAAGTTGAATAATAAGATTCATGCGTTGGAGCTTGATGTATCTAAAGTTGATTTTGAAATCGGGCAGATGGAAAAGCAATTTGTTGATGATTTTTCAAAAACTCCGGCTGAAGCAAAATCCGAATGTCTTGATCTTAAAACGGGTGAACTGAAGAAATTGCAGGAGGAACTGCAAGACAATATTTCTGCTTTAGGAATGGTAAATCCGCAGGCAATCGAAGAATATGAAAGCCGTAAGACACGGTATGATTTTTTGCGCAAACAGTTGGCTGATCTGGCTGAAGCTAAACAGAATTTGCTGGTTTTAGTAAAGGAAATAAATCAGACAATGACCAAACAATTTAATGATGCATTTGGGAAAATAAGAGTTGCATTTAATGATATTTTTGTGGAATTGTTTGGTGGCGGCAAGGCAGAATTGGAACTGACGGATGATAAAGATGTTTTGAATTCCGGGGTAGAGATCATTGTTCAATTGCCGGAGAAAAAGCAACAGAATCTGTCGGCTTTATCCGGTGGCGAACGTGCGTTGACGGTTATTGCGTTGTTATTTTCGTTCTTGAGGGTTAAGCCGGCACCCTTTTCGGTACTTGATGAGATCGATGCCCCGCTTGACGAGGCAAATATTGCCCGGTTCAGTAAATTTTTGCATGATTTTGCTGATAATACACAGTTTATTATTGTTACGCACCGGAAACGGACGATGGAAGCAGCAGATGTTATGTATGGTGTAACGTTGGAAGATGCCGGTGTATCAAAGCTGATCTCGGTACGCTTGGGCGAATAATTATATTGGGAGTGAGATGAATGGGATTTTTTGACAGATTAAAGCAGAGTTTGGGGAAAACCAGAGACTCGCTGACCAAAAAAATTGAAACAGTGGTACTTGGATACGCAGATATCAATGACGACTTGCTTGATGAATTAGAAGAAATACTGATCATGGCTGATGTCGGAATAACAACTACCGAAAAACTGATGAGTGAAGTCCGTAAAGGGATCAAATCGAAGGAAATAAAGAAACCGGAGGATTTGAAACCGTTTTTGGCTCAGCAGATAGGGAATATGCTGTCCCAAGGTGCGAATGTTATGCGGATTGCTTCGGAGGGGCCGACTGTTATTTTGATAATTGGCGTTAATGGAGCCGGCAAGACTACGACAATCGGCAAGCTTAGTGCGTATTATCGCGGACGGGGGAAAAGTGTTATGCTGGCAGCAGCAGATACATTCCGGGCAGCGGCAATTGATCAACTGGAGATTTGGGGTAAGCGTACAGATGCAATCGTGATAAAACATGAAGAAGGTTCTGATCCGGCGGCAGTTGCTTTTGATGCTGCCAAAGCAGCTAAAGCCCGGAATATCGATGTGCTTATTGTTGATACTGCCGGTCGCTTGCAGACAAAATCTAACCTTATGGAAGAATTGAAAAAAATAAATAAAGTAATTTCCCGGGAGATACCTTATGCACCTCATGAGACTCTGTTGGTACTTGATGCGACGACCGGACAGAATGCTGTCAGTCAGGCAGAATTATTTACTAAAGCAGCACCGATATCCGGTGTAATATTGACAAAACTTGATGGAACAGCTAAAGGCGGTGTAGTGTTGGGGATTAAATCTGAATTGTCTTTGCCGGTAAAATGGATTGGTGTCGGCGAAGGTATTGATGATCTGCGGCCGTTTGTTGCAAGGGAGTTTGCAAAAGCCCTGTTTGATATTTGATAGTATCCTTTTTCAGAGAACAGGAGAAATATATGAATGAGTTAAAAAAAGACGATCTGCCCAGTCTTAATTGGTTTCCGGGACATATGGCAAAAGCGAAACGCTTGATAACTGATAATTTAAAGTTAGTTGATGTAGTGATCGAATTATTAGATGCACGTATTCCAGTTTCCAGTGCTAATCCGTTATTAAAAGAGATAATTGCTGACAAACCTCGTCTTATTGTGCTGAATAAAGCAGATCTTGCCGATGAACAGGCAACTCGGGCCTGGATAGCTTATTTCAAAGGTCAAGGGATTGCAGCAGTAGCGGTTGATTCTATGAGTGGAAAAGGATTGAAACAGCTGGTGCGCCTGGCAGGAGATTTGGCCAGACCAAGGACAGAAAAACTGGTAGCAAAGGGAGCAAAGGCACGTTCGGCAAGGTTGATGATAGTTGGTATACCTAATGTAGGGAAATCATCGTTGATAAATAAATTAGCCGGTTCGGTAAAAGCAAAGGCAGAAAACCGTCCCGGAGTGACGAGGGCAAAACAATGGATAAGAATAGCCCAAGGGTTGGAATTGCTTGATATGCCGGGGATTTTATGGCCTAAATTCGAAGATCCTGAGGTCGGCTTGCGGTTAGCTTTTACCGGGGCGATAAATGATGAAGTATATGATCTTGGCGATATAACGTGTTTATTGCTGAAAGTTCTCAGAGAAAATTATCCGGTTGGTCTGCAAGAACGTTTCGGGCTGGAAGAGTTGAACGAGGATAATATCCAATTGCTGGAGATGATAGGTAAGCGAAGAGGCTGCCTTGTAAAAGGTGGGGCTATTGATTATGAAAAAGCGGAGCGTTTGGTATTATCTGAGTACAGAGCAGGAAAATTGGGACGAATAACTTTGGATATTTTGCCAGGTATTGAGAATTAAAGCCGTTATTTTTGAAAGAGGCGGTGGATGGTTAATGAATTTGTCAGAAATGACGATAAAAAAGATAGAAGAGTTGTCGGCCAATATGGT
>CALCTX010000121.1 GCA_937907035.1 uncultured Selenomonadales bacterium | reverse complement strand
CTACAATGCACGGTGAAGAACTTGAATATATGATAAGAGTGACTTTTGATGAAGAAACAGACATATATTTGTTACATCTGCAATGCCGGTTCCAGAGTCCGCGGAGTCATCTCGCTTCTTCCCTGGAAAACGCCCCCGTCAGCTACATTGAACTGGCGGCATCTGATATCGCCGATCAACTGCCCGTTGGCATTGATCGCCAGCTTGTCTTCGATATTGACATTCCCGGTCACACTGCCGGAAATAAACAAACTGTTAGCGGTAATATCTCCCTGAACCGTACCGGCCTCGCCGATAACAACATTGCCTTCAACAGCAATACCGCCTTCAACTTTGCCATCGACCCGGATACTGCCGGCTCCGGAAATCTGTCCCGTAAAAACTGTTCCTTTACCGATAATTGTTCCAATTTCATTTGTGTTGACAGTTTCATCAACTTTTTTACGCATGCTCTCAAACATTGTTGTGTCCACCTCATTCCTTCATCAGAGGTACCTGGCAGGATTTACTGTCTGCCCGTTTACCTGAACCTCATAATGTACATGTGGACCGGTCGAAAAACCGGTGCTGCCCATATAGGCAATGATCTGCCCTTTTTCTACATACTGCCCGGCACTGACAACAACTGCCTGCGCATGCCCATAACGTGTCAAAATACCATTACCGTGATCGATATCGACCATGTTGCCATAGCCGCCGGAATTCCACCCGGCTTCAACTACTGTTCCGCTGGCAGCCGCAACGATCGGTGTTCCGAAATCATCGGCAATATCTATTCCCGGATGAAAATCGGTCCCTTCCCAACGCAACCCATACGGCGAGCTGACCTCTCCGGTTGATGGCCAAATTGATGGTATGCACGCATTTAAACTGTTTTGATAAGCTATATATTGTTGCTGTTCTTTAGCTTTTTCCCGCAACGCTTCCAGCGAAAGCCTTTTTTGTTCCATGCGTTTCGCTAATTCATCCAACGCATGATCTACATTTTTTATATTCGGCTTGACATACGGCCCACCCTGACCGTCATGCTCCGCACCTTCCGGTACAGCTGACGGTGCCGGCTCGATTGCGGTTATCTGCCGCAATTCCTGCTCCAGCTGATTCAGCTTGTCCATCTCATCCTGCAGCTTATTGGTCTTTTTTGCCAATTGAAGCAATTGTTCCTGCTGCATAGTGTTGACTTGGCGAAGTTCCCGGACTTCGGCCTCGTCCCGATGACTGGAATACATTTCATAAGTTGCATAACTGAAAGCCCCGACAAACAGAACCGCTCCCGCAGCCAACGAGGCCAGGCCATATTTTATGACCTTGATCGGAAGACGGGCGCTATGCACATTCTCACCCTGATGCGGAATTATCTTAATGGTATAAGCCCGCTTATCTTCCTTTTTAATTGGCGTATCCACAAAAAATCCTCCAAACTTAGCCTGTCAATCTAATATCTCAAAAGCACATATAGTCCTCAAGGGACTTTCTACGACAGGTTATTTTTGGCGTTTTGCCAAACAGTGGAATTTTTCCGTTGTTATTATAACATATTTTTTATTTATTCGCCAATTGACCTTTTTCCTATTTATTTACGGCCTTAGCCAAGGCTTGTTTTATGGCCTCTTCTTCTTCTTTTGACAGCGTATACCGTTCGCAACGGGCATTTTCCAACGGTTTTACATAACTGCGGGAATCCTCCCGGCCAAAAATACTGGAAAATACTACGCCATTATTATCGGAATCCAGCAATGCTACCGCATAGCTGAGATCACTGCCCATATCCTCAAAGGCCCGGAAACGTACTACTCCGACCCGGGTCAGAGCCGTCTGCAAAAGCGCTTTTATCTTGCGATTGTCTTCCCGCAGCAATTCATTTTCTTTCAATGCCTGATCCGTTTTAGCAATATGATCTAACAACATCGCTTCAAAATCCTTGCCGGTCTGTTCACCGGTCATCATTTCCTGATAGCGGCTCTTCAGGTGCGAAAGATTCATATATAAAGTAATAATAACTATAAACATTATTGCCACTGCGATCCCTAACCCGCCAACCACATAGGTCAGGTTTGTCATAATAAATTGAAAGATTTCTGCCGTTTCCATTATCTGGTCCCTCTTTTATATTCATAATACATTTATATATACAATAACTGCCGCCATGAAAAGTGACGGTAAAAAATTAGCCAGCTTCAGCTTAGTTATCTGAAGCATATTCAGGCCGATAGCCAAGATCAGCAATCCACCGGTACCGCTGATCTCGGCCAGCATCGCCTCACTGACGATATTCTCCAGTCCGCTTGCCAGCAAAGTCATTGACCCCTGATACAGCAACACCGGTATTGCCGACAACATAACGCCGATTCCCAGCGACGCGGCAAATACTGTTGCACAAACGCCATCGATCAGAGACTTGGCATAAAGGATCGCCGGATTGCCCCGCAACCCTTCCTCGATACTGCCGACTATCGCCATAGCGCCGATACAAAAGACCAACGTTGCCATAACAAATCCCCGGCCGGCATCACCGTACCGGTCACCGACCGTAACGGTCAGCCAACTGCCAAACCGGTCCAGCCGCCCCTCCAGGTCGAGCAGCTCCCCGATGATACTCCCGCTGGCCATCGCGACAACGACCACCAACGCATTTTGACTGGCCAAAGCCATTTTTATACCGATCAGAACTACAACCAATCCCATAGCTTGCAGAACTGTCTCTTTTGTCTTCTCCGGGATTCCCACCCGCAATAACAGCCCGATAGCTGCCCCGGCAACTATTGCGATAAAATTTACAATCGACCCGTTCAATTTCCGGCCTCCGCTTTAAACATTAAACCCCTGCTGCGAAAATTTCCGGAGCAATTCTTTCTTCTCATCGACAGTCCGTGCCTTAGCCGCCAGTCCGTTTCCTCCGCTGACCAAAGCTAAGATCCGTTCCAGATCTTCCTGGGTTGTATATTCTATCTCGATCTTATTCTTCTTTTTCCCCGTTGTGATCCTTACCGGTGCACCGAAAAACATTTTAAGCCGGTCCATCGCTGCCGAATAATACAACTTGACTTCCTGATCCGGCTCAGCTTTCGGAGCCTTATACAACACTTTTTTCTGCGCCAGCAGACTCTTGACCAGCTCCTCTGCCTGCCGGGCTGATAATCGGTCATTGATGATACACTCCGCCGCGGCTAACTGTTTATCGATTTCCGTAATTGCCAATAACGGCCGGGCCTGGCCCATAGTCAAAATTCCCTCGGCCAAAGCGGTTTGAACCTTAGCCGGCAAATTTAAAAGCCGTAAACAATTGGCAATATGCGGCCGGCTTTTGCCGATCCGCTCCGAAACCTGCTCCTGCGTCAGATCAAATTCATTCATCAGCCGGGCATAAGCCGTTGCTTCTTCAATAATATTCAGGTCCTCACGTTGCAGATTCTCGATCAGCGCAATTTCTGTAGTCTCCGCCGCCGATAAATTACGTACGATCGCCGGTACAGTTTTCAGGCCGGCTGCTTTGGCTGCCCGGAAACGGCGTTCACCGGCAACGATCTCATACCCGTCAGCTGTCTTTTTCAGCAATAACGGTTGCAAAACACCAAACTGCGCAATTGATCCGGCTAATTCCTCCAAAGCTTCTGCCGTAAATACTGTTCGTGGCTGCTGCTTATTAGCGGTTATCTTCGTAACCGGTATCTCCTGTACCTGTCCTTCCGGTTTTGCTGCCGGAGCAACAGCTTTATCCGTTTTTAACAGTGCACCCAAGCCCTTGCCTAATCCGCGGGATGTCTTATTCACGGCTTATTACCTCCTTTGCCAGTTGCAAATATACCTCAGAGCCTTTACAAGCATGGTCATAATAAATTATCGGCATTCCAAACGATGGTGCTTCACTAAGCCGCACCGTACGCGGAATATAGGTCTGATAAACCACCTCAGGGAAATAATTGCGGACTTCGGTCGCGACCTGTTCCGACAGCTTTGTCCGCGAATCATACATTGTCAGCAATACTCCGCCGATCACCAGCTCCGGATTAAGCCCCGATTGTACCAGCGATATGGTATTCATCAACTGTGATACGCCTTCCAGCGCATAAAATTCACACTGGATTGGCATCAATACCATATCCGCCGCTGTCAGAGCATTCAGTGTCAAAAGCCCTAAAGACGGTGGACAATCGATCACGATATAATCATAATTTTCCCGGACCGGATCCAATATCCGCTTTAACCGATGCTCACGATCATCCATTGTAACCAGCTCGATCTCAGCTCCGGCCAGATCAATATTAGCCGGCAGCAGATCAACTTCATAGTCAGTATGAATGATCGCCTCTTGTAACGGCTGCTCATCGATCAGTACCTGATAAACAGTAGCCGGCACCGCTGTCTTATCGACACCGAATCCGCTCGATGCATTGCCCTGCGGATCAAAATCGATCAGCAAGACCCGCTTTTCATTCAAGGCCAGGCCTGCACACAAATTTACGGTCGTAGTTGTTTTCCCGACACCGCCCTTTTGGTTGGCTATTGCCATGATCTTTGCCATTTTATCACCGTCTTTCATTCAGCATTTATTCTTCAACACCAAATCTAACGCATTCAAAACATCATTTATATTTTCTTCCGTTATGACCAGTGGCGGCTGAAAAGCCATTACATTCCGGCCGACACCGTTCTTGCCGATAATAAAGCCCCGCTCTTTCATTTCCTCGAGGACTTCATCCAGCAATTCCGGTGCGGGACTGCCATCCGGTTTGACAAACTCTGCTCCGACCATCAATCCCAGTCCGCGGATCACCAATAACCGGATATTTCTCTGCCAGTGCTCTTAAGCCGGCCCGCAATTGTTCACCACGGGCAGCTGCATTTTCCATCAGTTTATGTTTGGCGATATACTCCAAAACGCCGAGTCCCGCCGTCGTCGATACCGGATTTCCGCCCAGCGTCGACGCCCCGGGCCGGGTATAAGTATCCGCGATCCTGGCCGAAGCGATAAAAGCGCTTATCGGCGCTCCATTGCCAAGCGCCTTGGCCATCGTCATAATATCCGGAACCACATCAAAATTTTCAATCGCAAACATCTTTCCCGTCCGGGCAAAACCGGTCTGCACCTCATCAATTATCAGCAGTGCACCATATTGTTCCAATATCTCTTTTACCCGTTTAAAATAGCCGGGCGGCGGTACAACGATACCGGCATTGCCCTGGATCGCTTCAGCGATAAGTGCGGCCGGTTTGCCGCTGGTCGCCGACTTTATGATCTCTTCCACTTCATTGGCACAAGCCAGATCGCATTCCGGATAACGCTTGCCAAGCGGACACCGGTAACAATAGGCATTCGGCGCAAAATGAATTCCGCCGCAAGGATGCGGATCGGTCCGCCACATACCAATCCCCGTAACACTCATCGTCAGTTTTGTCCGCCCATGCAAACCGTTTTTCAACGCGATAAATTCATCACTGCCGGTATAAATAGAAGCTAACAGCAAAGCCCCTTCATTCGCTTCCGTTCCCGTCGAACAGAAAAAGGATTTCTGCAGATCCCCGGGGGTTGCGGCCGCTAATTTTTCCGCCAAATTGACAAAGTTCTCCGTCAGATAAATATTGCAGACATGCTGCAAAGTATTGACCTGCTCCGTTACCCGCGCATTGATTTCCGGATTGCAATGGCCGCAGTTGATAACCGACACACCGGCAAAGCAATCGAGATATTTTTTCCCCTCACTGTCCCAGAGATACTGCATCGAGCCGCGGACAAACTGGCGTGGCTCCTTGTAAAAATGGGCCAGACAGGGCATAATATACTTTTTCTTTTTGGCGATAATGCCCTCAGGTCCGAGATATTCCGCCATAAAAGGACTCCTCCTCCCCTGCCGGCGGCAGTACCGCCAGCGGATTTTTGAACGGTACGGCGCTTTCCCTGCCGCACCGGGATACTCAGATTGAATCGCGCGACTCCCGGAAGCGGAAGGTACCGATACCGAAGCCCCGCGGGCTCTTTGCCTCAAGCTCCGCCACTATATCGGCCGGCCTTTCCCCCGCCGAAAGAGCATCGAGCGCCGCCCGGTAAGCCCTCGTAAGCGCCCCCGTCAGCTCCGGCGGGTAATCCTGCGCCTCAATGCGGTAGGAGCCGAGACCGTTCAGCTTGTCAAGATACGGATAATAGCAGAGGTCCCGGGCAAAATTGATATGGGTGCGGCCCAGCTGGTCGGTGCGGAGCGCATGAACCTCGCCCGCCCGGTCGCGCAGAGCATAATGGCGCGCCATAATTTCCGGATTGTCGAGAAAATCATAGTGCGGCAGAGACATAGCCGCAATATTGTGGTCGCAGAGCATCGACTCATAGGTGCCATGCACGACCGTCTCTATCGGCAGCGGCGACGCCTCAACCAGCTGGCGCAGCTGGGCAAAGGACATCTCATAAGAGGAAGCGGCCATAACTGCTCCCTGCTGCCGCAAAAATTCAACCGCTTCCTTATTAAATATATTGAAGGAAATATCGGTCTGTATCGGAAGCTCCGTCAGCTGACGCGCCAGGCGCAGGGAGCCGGGGTTGCTTACCATAATACCGTCCGCGCCGAGCTCTGCCGCCTGCGGCAAAAACTGCTCCAGCTCGCCACATTCCCGGCGCATTGTCGAGCGGAGGGTGCTGATTACCACCCGCACACCGCGCTCATGGGCATAGCGGATAATCCCGCGGTAATCCTCAAGCCGCCACGGCCTGTCAGGCAGGAACGCCTCACCGCCTATATATATCGTATCCGCCCCGTTGTCAACGGCCGCTCTGGCCGCTTCGACCGTCCGGCAGCGCACACTGAGACAGCGCCGCTTTTCATTCCTTTTGTTTATCGGGGCCTCAGCCCGCAAGATAGCATCATCAGCCAGCGAAGCCTCCTTCACCGGCTCAGAGAAAAAGCGCGGCTCGCGCTCCCCGCTGAAGCCGATGGCCTGTGCCGACGGCTGCCCGAAGGCAAAGGTCGTAGTATAATCGCGGACCCGGCCCGCATAAAGCTCCGCCCAGTCTGCCTCCGGCGTCTGATAGCCGCAGGGGTCGGAAATATACGCATCTATTGCCCGGCGGTAAGTAGCGACAATACGCCGCACAAAATCAGCCGGCCTCATCCGGCCTTCAATCTTAAACGAGCTTACCCCCGCCTGAATCAGCTCCGGAATACTGCGGTACATACACATATCCTTTATTGCCAGCTTGTGCGGTCCGGGACTTGAAGCGTCAAGACTCTCCCCCGTTTTTTCATCAATCAGCTCAAACGCCCAGCGGCAGGGCTTGAGGCAACGCCCGCGGTTGGAGCTCTGGCCGAACAGCACGCCCGAATGAATACACTGGCCGCTCTCGGCCATACACATATCACCGTGCATAAAATACTCGACCTCAACCCCGGTACGCTCCTTCAAAAGACTCAGCTCCGAAAGAGTCATCTCCCGGCTCACGACAACCCGGGTTATACCGTACTCCTTGAGCAGCTCCACCGCCGGCTCATTGTGGGTATTCATCATCACCGAAGCATGAAGCGGCACCGTCAGGCCGAGCTCCCGCTTCAGCTGCAGCACCGCGAGGTCCTGCACCAGGATAGCATCAGGCCGGATTTTTTCCAGATAGAGGAGATACTCCCGCAGACGCGGCAGCTCCCCGCTGCTTATAAGATTGTTCAAGGTCACATAGAGCTTCACGCCATGCGCATGGGCATACTCTACTGCCTCCGCCAGTGCCTCGTCGCTGAAATTGACATCGCTGCGGTGCATACGCATATTGAAGCACTTTCCGCCCAAATAAACGGCATCTGCTCCCGCCTCGACCGCCGCCACCAGCGCATCCCAGGTACCCGCCGGAGCAAGAAGCTCCACCGATTTTCTATTCAAAAGCATTTTTTAGCCTCTTTCGTTGTTTACTCGGTCTTAGTATAACGCATATATTCAAAAAAAAGCAACGCATTTTCTTCACAAACCGCATTTCGTCTTGCATTTTTCCTTGCTAAGGCGCATAATTTTCTAAAGAAAGACAGATTTATTGTTTCACATGAAACATTTTTAGAAGGTCTGTTCGCAAATTGTTTCATGTGAAACATTGGGAGAGAGAAAAATGGAGCGCTTCAATGCCGGACTCAAACAGCTGAATAAATCAGAAATAAGGCGCTATGCCGGGCTGCACAATCAGCCCTTCAGGCCGGAGCTTACCGACGAGGCAGCTGATTTGGCGCTGCTCCTCAGCCAGCCGCAGGGCGTGTGGCAGGAATATGCCTATCACGCTGACAGCGGCGAGCTGGAGAAGGACGATGGCCAAAGCTATAACTCGGCGAAGATGTCCCCCACCCCTTTAAGTGGTGGGTGCTTTATGGAACAAACAAGCGGCGGGCATATCCCCCGCTTCGTTGAAACGCTGACGGAGGAAGAAACTTGCTGACGCAAGTTTCCTGAATAAAGGCGTTATAATTTTTTAAAAATAAAGCAGGAATGTCCCCCCCGTGTCGAAATATGTCTATGTAGAATAAACATGTAGATTCGTAAATGTAGATTTTACAAGTTGGACGGAGGGACAAGTATGGGAG
>CALCTX010000120.1 GCA_937907035.1 uncultured Selenomonadales bacterium | reverse complement strand
CAGCACTATATGAACCATAAATTTTAGTAACACCATCTGCCGGTGCTTTACTCAGCATAACTTTCTTTTCATCATTTGCCGCTACCGGCTCTTTTCCACTGGCTGCCGAATAATGATAGATTCCGGTGTAGAATGGCTTATCCGACACATTCCATATAATACTCTTATCGCCATTTTTCAGTATTCCGGTTACTACTTCTACCCGGTTACTGAGAGATGTTGCTCTGCTGTATTCGGCACCGAATGCGGCAACATCATCTTCAATTTTATAATTTGCTTTGCTGCCATCAATCACAGCACCGGTCACAGAAAGCAATGTCAAATTATAGGTCGGTAATTTATCCAGCGTAATATCAGCACCTTCAATATCCGCCTTTTTTACTGACAGCAAAGATTTTGCCGGATCAAAGGATTCCGGTATGTAGAAATTGATATTGCTGAATGCCGAAATCGAGCCGGCTGATGAACCGGCTGCATCTGCCCGGACATTCAAAGTATTTGTGCCGGTTTTTGACGCATCTGCCGAATTATAACCGCCGATAAGGTCAATACTGTCAAGGCTTTGTTTCGCTGTCAGGTCAATCGTTCCACCATCAGCCTGTTTACTTGCATTGTCACTGTAAGAGCCGTAAACCCGGGTAACGCCTTCCGGAACTTCAAAGCCCTGTACCATAAATATTGTTTTTTGGTCATTGGCAGTCCGGGTATTCCCATCAGCATCGGTATAGACTGCCGTCAAAAATTTATTTATATCCAAGGATATTTTTTTATCAGCTTCTGAAACATTAAACCTCCCTTGAGTCCCCAATAAATATTGATACTTATTCTCGAGCAGTTTACTGCAGGTATTTTCCCCCATTAATTCTTTATCGCCAATTTTGTAACTGATTCCCTCAGTATTAAGCGTCAAACTGTCAGCTTGCAGCAAAGTAACACTGCCGGCCGGCATATCTGTCAGTTTTATCTCTTTTGTTTTCGAAAGGTCTGCGGTTTTCGCCGTAATCATCGGTGTACCAGCTTCCGGTCTGATATCAGATATTTTATATTCGATACTGGTAAATTTTTCAATTTTGTTGACACTTGACCCGGCAGCCGCTCCCAACACATTCAGCGTATTATTGCCGACATTTGTCTCAACCACAGAATTAGCACCGCCGATAAGGTCAAGCGTACCTTTTGTTACCTGACCAGCCAGCTCGACGATGCCATTTTCTGCCGTTACAGCACTCTTTTCACTGTATGAACCATAAACCTTATCAACTGCCGGAGCCGAATTCAGGACTACTTTATTATCTTTTACAGCGGTTGTACCTACCGCATCATTAGCACTGGTATGGATACCGGTCAAAAACGCATTCGCATCAACAGTCCAAATTATACTCTTCTTGTCAGTAGCGTTGGAAAGCGTTCCGGTAGCTACGGCAACATAGTGTTCGGCCTCATTCTTCATTGGTCTGCCATACGACTGACCGAATTCCAAATCGAAACCTCCAATCTTATAACTGAAATTATAATTATTGCCGTCAATTACATTTTCTGATTGCAACAGTGTCAAAGAATATGTTGGTATTACATCCAGGGTAATATTATAAGTTTTAGACAAATCGAAATTGGCAGTTGTTGCCGTCAAAAGTGCCGTACCTTCAGCGACTGCTGTCGGCAGATAGAAATTGATAGTGGAAAATTCGCTGAAAGCTTTTACACTTGACCCGGCAGCCGCGCTCTTTACATTCAACGTATTATTGCCGACAGTACCGCCCGCCGAGTTAGCACCGCCGATAAGCTGAAGCGTATCCGATGTAACTTTGCCTGCCAGCTCAACTGTACCGCCTTCTGCTTTGGTTCCGGCATTTTCACTGTACGAGCCATATACCTTGCTCACTGCCGGGACCGAGGTCAAGACCGCCTTATTTCCATCTGCCCTTATAACATTTCCGTTGGCTTCATAATAAACACCGGTATAGAATGACTCATCACCAAGAGTCCATTTGATTTCATTTTCGGTACTAACAAAGTTTTCCTCTTTTACCGCTACATGACCGTTTTCTTTTATTGGTGTTTTACTGCCACCGGTATATTCTTTGCCACCAACATAATATTTTAAATTATCATAATTCCCAATTTCATTGGTTGAACTAAGCAATGTCAGACTATACGTCGGTATTTTGTCAAGATTTATTACTGAAGACTCACTAAAATCTGCACTATTTACCTTCAGGATAGCGTTCCCAGCCTCTAATGGTGCATTCGGCACATCAAAATTGACAAGCTGGAACCCGCTTAGTTCTCCAATAACTATGTTGCCAGCCTCTTTAACATTGAGCG
>CALCTX010000119.1 GCA_937907035.1 uncultured Selenomonadales bacterium | reverse complement strand
TTTATCCGATAATCGTTAAACCAGTTGACAGGAGCGGTTCAAAGGGGCAAAGTGTTTGTTACAGTTTCGCCGAGGTAAAACAGGCGATAGCTTTCAGCAAAGAAAGTTCGCCGCGGAAACGGGTGATCATTGAAGAATATTTGCCTGCAAAAAAAGAAATGGTTGTTGAATGTCTGATAAAAGACGGACAAGTTTATGAGAGCATGATCACAGATTTTTATTATGGTTCAGCCGAATTGGGAGTTGACAGGGTATTTAAGCTGATAACTGTATCAAAGCGGAGCATTAGTTATTATTATGAGAAGCTCAGACCGCAGGTAGAAAAAATGATCCGATATGCCGGGCTTGAAAACGGTATTTGTATTGTTCAGGGGAAAAAAGATAAGGATAAGTTCAAGTTTTATGATGCGGAATTGCGTCGTGCCGGTTGTCTGGCTGCTGAAGTGATCAAAAAAGAGTATGGTATTTCCACTTCGGATATTTTGGTAAAGTTTTCTTTGACCGGGAAAATGGACATTGATACAAACCGGCGGTTTTATGAGTTTAACCATAAGATAGTGGTAGTTTGGTATATAATATTAAAGCCGGGGAAAATTTGCAAAGTATCTGATTTGGAGCATATTCGTGCCAGTAAAAATTATGTTTCTTTTGAGGAAAGACTGCGTGTCGGCGATGCAGTACCGGCGACAGGCGATGTTCAGCAGCTTTTCGGAGTGTTTGCATTTGTGTTTGACAATGAAGAGGAGCTTAATGATTTTTGGGAAAAGGAATTATTGGATATTGTGGTGCTTGATGAAAATGGCAATAATCTGGTAATCGATGATATTGATCGTTGCCGGCAGATATTAAAGTATCGGGAAAGCGAAATATCGGAAAGAGTTTGAGAAGGCGGTTAAAATACATAATCATCTGCGTTTGTTCGGATATATAAAACCGTATATAAAGCATTTAGTGTTGGCAATGGTCTGTGTTATCGCTGCAGCGGGAGCGTATCTTTACTGGCCATTGCTTTTCCGTGATATGTTGGACAGGGTATTGGCGGAAAATGACCTGGAAATGCTCAACTTTATTGCGACAAGCATCTTGGTGTTATTCATTGTCCGGGGGCTTTTTTTCTATGGACAGAGTTATTATATTTCCTTTGTCGGGCAAAGAGTTATCACAGATATTCGGGATGAGCTGTTCCAAAAATTACAGCGGTTGTCGCTGACTTATTATGACCGATGCCGGATCGGTGGCGTTATGAGCACTGTAACTAATGATGTGGCGACTATACAAAATGCTCTTTTTGAGCAGCTTTTTGATTTTGTGTCAAAGGGTGCATTGCTTATCGGTGCAGTTTGCCTGCTGATATATATCAATTGGAGACTAAGTCTTTTGGTATTATTGGCCGTTGTGTTCATAGGTGCAGTAACGATGCTGTCCGGTCATTTGCTCAAGGCGTCAGGCGTTGTTATTCAGGAACGTATGGCTGATATAAATGCTTTTATTCAGGAAAATATTTCAGGGGTCAGGATAATAAAATC
>CALCTX010000118.1 GCA_937907035.1 uncultured Selenomonadales bacterium | reverse complement strand
AATTGCTCAGACGTCCTGCCAAAACCCGATGAAAAATATTCGTTCCCCCGGAGCACAAGACCAACAGATCTCGCAAGATCAAGCGCAAAGCCCGCAACCATTCGGCAACCTCCGAACGTTCCAGCGCCGCTATCTCCCCCGCATCTGCCAAAACCTTTTCTACTGACAAACTATCTATTTTTTCCAAGAGACTTATCACCTGCCCGGAAAAATCCCTCGCCTGCGCATGTAATTTCAAAGCTTGTCCAATGCTGCCATCTGCCAGAACTGCAACTGCCTGTGCCTGTTCCGCCGAAAAACCTCGCGTACATAACAACTCAGTCATTTCCTGAGTTGGCACCGGCCCAAAAGCAATCGGCGTGCATCTTGACACAATCGTCGGCAATAACTTTTCCCGACTGACAGCTATCAAAATAAACACGACTTCACCGGCCGGTTCTTCCAATGTTTTCAACAAACTGTTGGCCGCCGCTTCATTCATCAGCCAGGCATCATCAATAACCACAACCCGCCGTTTGGAAAGTACCGGCAAACGCGACAGGTCTGTTTCCAAACGACGAATTTCCTCTATCCTGATTGTCCGCAGACTCTTTCCATGAATTTCCGGCTCCACAAAAAAATAATCCGGATGCCGGCTGTCAGTATCTTTCAACAAACGGCAAGAATCGCAATTCCCGCAAGGCGCCTCATCTCCGGCACAAAGAAGTGCTGATGCAAACGCTTCTGCTACCCGCCGTTTTCCGATACCTTCAGGACCATAAAACAAAAAAGCATGCGGTATATGACCGATTTTGATCATTTTTTGCAGTTGAATTATTATCTTCTTGTGTCCTGAAATATTTTGCCAAAAAATCTCCATCAGCTGTACAGATCAACGAGCATACCGCGAATCGCATCCTGCCCGGCAACAATACTGAGTGAATCAGCTTGTCCGAGACGGATCTTTTCCGCCATATCCTCCAGCTCCTTATCAATCTTGCGGACCGTCGTATACACCTTTTGCCGCCCCATCCGGTCCCAGCCTGATTGGGAATGGATTGAATACATCCGGGAAACTGCTTCACTGACAAAGGTTTTTACCAGATTCCGATATTCTTTAAGCTCATCAAAAGTCGGCGTATTTGTCAGCTTTGCTCCCTGTTCATCAATCTTATCCAACAAGCGCTTCAGTTCCTCACGCGACATACTGTCTTCCTGATCAGTAAGTTCCGAAGAAAACTCTGCTCCGGTCTTTCCGACCCGGTTCTGCGGATCTGCGGTTTGAGTCGCAATCGCACCTTGCCGGGCTGTCAATGCATCTATTTTCATAATACCGTCACCTCATTCCTAAGGCCGAAAAATGTCTATATTCTATTTAATTATACCATAATTTCTCATCAGATTAGTATGTGAACCCGCAAAATCGCAATTATTTTTTTCCCGATTGAAATAAACAG
>CALCTX010000117.1 GCA_937907035.1 uncultured Selenomonadales bacterium | reverse complement strand
ATTAAAAGCTGCCGGCTATCCGCCGCAAGGAACCAATTTTTTTTCAAGCAGAAGACGGCATACGAGATCATATACACAATCGCCATATCTCCTCCTGAACGATCAGCCGACTACTATCTCGGCCTCGATCCAGGACGGTGACCGGATTGAATATATAACTCCGGGCGAGCCAAAATTAAGTGATGTTTTGAACATCTCCGATTCCGATGCCTATAATATCATTTATTTCAATAAAGCTGAACACAAGATCCCATCGGCTACGATCACGCTCAAAGTCAACGACCGCCCGGCTTCGCCAAGCACTATCATCAGTGAAGGTTGCAGCGTCACTTATGAGCGTTCGGAACGCAAGACCAATCTGGTCAGCGATGCGCTCCTGGCAGTTGGTTTCACACCGCCATCTGCTGCCAGCAAAGTCCGTGTCACGATCCTGATTAACAACAAAAAAGCCGAGCTCACCGATCCGATCAAAAACGGCGATGCGCTCGACATAGATATCCAGCCAATCGACAAACCGGCAGCACCGGCTGCTCCGACCCTTAAAGACAGTCTGCTTGGCAATAACAAATAATCAGTTTCCTTCAATCTCCAAAACTGCTTCGGCGTTTTGGAGATTTTTCTTTTGCAATTTTACATCATCCATATTAGAAATCGTTATCATCGTTATCGGATTTTTGCCCGCTCCGGTTATTGCGGCCTGATCAAACTTTATCAACGGCGTTCCCTGTTTAACCGTTTCTCCTTCTTTGACCAGAGCAGTAAAGCCTTCTCCTGCTAATTCGACCGTATCCAGACCGATATGAAGGAGCAGTTCTGCCCCGCCGGCAGTTATTACCACCGAATGAGCCGTATCCGCAACCATTGTTACCTTGCCATCACATGGTGCTGACAACTCGGATACGCCGCCAGAAGGAATGACTGCAAAGCCATCACCGAGCATTTTCTCGGAAAACACCTCATCCGGAACTGCTGTTATATCACAAATTTCTCCGGCAAACGGTGCTGCCACCTTGATAACTGTTTCTTTTTTACCAAATCCGAACATCGTCATCAACCTCCAATTTCCTTATCATAAACTATTTCTCCGCCGACAATGGTTTTCTGTATCACCAGATCATCATTAAAAATTATTATATCGGCTTGTTTCCCGACGGCTAAAGACCCGGTTTCCTGATAGATCCCCAGATTCTCCGCCGGAACCTTGGTAACAAACTCAATAACTTTAGCTATATCGGCCCCCGTATTAGCGGCAAAATTGGCAACTGCCCGGTCAAGTGTCAACACACTGCCCGCTAAAGTACCGTCTTCAAGCACTGCCCTTAGGCCATGGACAAAAACCTGTTTCCCGCCAAGCTCTGAAACACCATCGCCCAGACCACACGCCCGCATGGAATCAGTGATCAAGATTATATGTGCCGCCTGCTTGGCCTGAAAAATGATCCGCTGCATTGCCGGATGGATATGTATATCATCAGCGATCAGTTCGCAATCAACCGTCGTATCCAATGCCGCACCGATAAGTCCCGGTTCCCGGTGATGCAAGGTTTTCATCCCATTGCAAAGGTGTGTGATATGCGTTGCTCCTCCATTATCAATTGCCCGCCGCGCAACTGCATAACTTGCCGCGCTATGCCCCAATGAAACAACAATACCGGCCTCGTGACATTGTGCCATAAATCTTTCATCGGTCAATTCTTCCGGGGCCACAGTTATTATCTTGATCATATCCGCAAAGTCCCGGATCCGGGAAAAATCAGCCGGTATAATATCCTCTGCCGGCTGCGCTCCGCAACATTCCCGACTGACAAACGGGCCTTCTAAATGCACGCCGATCATCCGAGCTCCGGAAAGGCCCTTTTGTTTCGCCTGACGAACTGCTTGCAACGCTCGTACTATATTGTCCCAGGGATTCGTCATCGTTGTCGGACAGATACCGGTCACACCGGTTTTGGCCTGAAATGAACTGATCGTTTCCAAAGCTTCAACTGTACCATCCATCACATCGCTGCCGGCACAACCATGCAAATGAACATTGATAAAGCCCGGTGAAACATACGCGCCTTGCACATCGATAACACTTTCGCAGGCTGACAGCTGAGCTTCAATTTCTGCTGACGGAACTATTTTTTCAATCTTAGTTGAAAACAACATCCCCAACCCGTCCCGGGCTACAAAATTACCCGTTTCATCCGGAACAACAACCCTGCCGTTTATTATCGCTTTCATGATCCGCCTCACGTAAAGTCTGCCGGCAAGCGAGCCGCGGCAGCTTCATCCGTCAGTACCAAAACATTTCGATGCAACTGCAAGACCGAAGCCGGTGCCATCTGAGTAATATCTCCGCATACTGCTTTATAAACCGCTTCAGTTTTTCCGGCTCCGTTCGCCAGTAATAAAATATTATGTGCATACATAATATCCCTGATCCCCATACTGATCGCCCAATGCGGGATATCATCCTCATCGGCAAAAAAGCGGGCATTGGCGGCCCGTGTCGTTTCAGTAAGCTCAACAACATGAGTTTCGGCAACAAAACTGTCGCCCGGTTCATTAAAGCCGATATGCGCATTGGCACCGATACCCAATACCATGATATCAATTCCCCCGGCTGCTTCCAAAGCCGCACTGTACTGGGCGCATTCCGTTGCAATGTCATCGGCCATTCCGTTAGGAATAAAGACATTTTCCGGCTTTAAATTAACCTTGCTGTAAAAATTATTGGTCATAAAGTAATGATAACTTTGCTCATTATCCGGACTAAGCCCGATGTACTCATCAAGATTAAATGTCCGTACCCGGGAAAAATCTACCAGACCGCGTTTATTTGCATCACTCAGCATTTCATACAACCGCAACGGTGTACTGCCGGAGGCCAGCCCCAAAACCGCATCCGGTTTTTTGTTGATCTGCTTGATCAGCATATTACATGCAGCCTCAGACATTTCCTCATAAGTTGCGTTTACTCTTATCTCCATTAAAGTATTCCTCCCTTTTATCGTTTATTGCGCTGTATAAAATTATATACCGCACCAATCATCCCGGCTGTATCTCCCAACCGGGCAAATTCTATTCGCATTTTTTCCCGCTGAACCATCAAAACCCGCCGGGAAACAGCTTCATCAATCAACGGCCGTAAATATTGCCGTTGAGCCATTATTCCACCGCCCAAAACAATAACCTCCGGATTTATAAGGCAACAGATATTGGCAATACCATCTGCTAAATAATTTATCTGCTGTTGTATCAGCTGCTGCATAAGTTTATTTCCTGCCTGAGCCATGGCAAAAACCATTTCTCCGTCAACATCTTCTTTATGTAACCCGCTTTTTTCCGCTGCCTCCCTGACTAACGTTGATGTTGCCGCCAGCGCCTCCAGTGTTGAGCTGCCTATATGCATCAATCCGATTTCTCCGGCACAGCCGTTTATTCCCCGAAGCAGTTTGCCATCAATCATAACTGCCCCGCCGATTCCCGTACCGACTGTAATACAGACAAGCGGCGATGCCCCTTTGCCAGCACCAAGCCACCACTCGCCCATGACGGCACAGTTTACATCATTTTCCACTGTACACGGCAAACCGCATTTCTCTGTCAGTATATCACGCACCCGGGTTCCTGTGTAACCGGGAAAAGTATTCCCGGCAGCAAAAGTTATGACCCCACTGTCCGCATTCACCATTCCGGCCGTTGCGACTGCGATTCCTTTCAAATTATATCGCGCCTTCAATTCATTAATTCTGCTGATTATCAAAGAAAGCATTCTCCCACTGCCGCTTTCAGCAACTGGATTATCAAGTTTTTCCTGTTCCAGCAGACGCCCGGAACTTTCCGCCACACCATATTTAATTATTGTCCCGCCAATATCAACACAAGCAAGCTGTGGCAATGTTTTCACCCCGTAATCATTTTCCGGCAACTATAATTACCGTCTCTTTTTCCAAAAAACCTTCAAATTCCATATCAAGAACTGCTGATACTTGTTCTACCGTAATCAGCCCTGACAAATCCAACTGCCGCTCCCCGAAAAACACATACAATTTAGGCAGCTGACCGCCGATAGTGCCGTATTCCGTATTTTTATCAATGAACTCGGTGAGCTCGGTTTCCAAGTTGCTGATTGTCGTGCATAACACTCCGCTGACAACCGTTTTCAACCGTATCACGCCGTCACGGTCCATAATACAGGCCAAGAACTGCCTCGTTTTAAGTACTCCTAAGCGAGTTTTTTCCTGCCAGCCCTCATAGACCTCCCATCTCCCGCAGCGGGCTATACTCTTCACTTTATCCGTACCAATTGCCTTTGCTGCCAAAACACTCCGCTCCGCTTCTGACAACTCCCGGCTTACCATATCCTTCGCCCGCAACTCGGTAGTTCCCATCGCAATCGCCCGCAAAATATTTGCTTTCTGATCAATTTCAATTGCAATTTCCACTGCTTCTTCGGCTGCCCCTGATTTCAGCACGCGCTCTTTTGCCTCCCGCCGAATCAATCGGATATCTTCTTCCGTCGGCGAATTTACCGTTCGTTCCACTACCTCCCGGACCATTGCCAGAGCAACTCCGATTGTAGAAATTATTGGTGCATTTTTTACCAACTTCCAATCAAGTCCCATTTTCTTTCCAAGATACGGAACTACAACTCCGCCGGAGCCACCGCCTCCTGCCAGTGTCACTACGCTCGGCACCAGCTCATAGTCTTTGATAAGGCTCCTCACTATTTCCCCGATTTTTTCAGCGGCAATATCCATTACCTGCTTTGCCGCTTCTTCAGCCGTCAGTCCCAGCGTTTTACCAAACGCCGTCCAAGCCGCAAGTGCCCCGGCATGATTCCCCGCCGCATAATCGCCACCCGGAATCGAACCAATTACATTAGCCGCCCCAGCCAAGGTCAATGCCAACTGATTGCCATTTTCACTTATCACAGCATAAACCGGCGCATCATCAGCACAAGGAGCCACATACTCCACCTTTGGGTTTATCATTGGGTCCGAAAAAGCCTCATATTTAAGCCCGGCAATATGCGCACTGCGCGGACCTACATCAGTTATTTTTCCGTTTTCCACCCTGATCAGGCTGCCCCCGGCAACCCCTAATGTTCTTACATCAAGTGAATTAAGATACATCTTATGCCCGCCGATTTCACCATAGCGGACCATTACCCGGCCATTTTTTATGACCGAAATATCTGTTGATGTCCCCCCTGCTTCAAGAAAAATACCATCAGACATCTTCTCATACATAAGTGCTCCGGCAACCCCGGCCGCCAATCCTGAAAGCATTGTCAGAATCGGCCTGCGCCGAACCTCATCAACCGTCATAACCCCGCCGTCACAGCGCATTATCATCAACGGAGCTCCAATTCCCGAACTTTTTACACACGCCTCAGTAAGATCAGCCGTCTCCAGCATCTTTGGGATCAGGCTGGCATTAACAACAGCGGTCCGGGTCCGAACCCGCAGCCCGTATAAACGAGAAACCTCATATCCGCCAGTCGCATAAAATCCCTCATCTCTGGCCAATTGGACTGTTTGTTCCTCATTTGCCGAATCATCAACACTAAATGCTTCTGTAGCAGCTATAACTGTGGCTCCCTCTTTTTTAAGTTCAGCAAAAGCAGCCTTTATTGACTCTTTATCATCCGAAGCCATCGCTGTTTTAATAAAACGATGACAGGTATGAAGATATTTGCCCGGTGCCAGCTCTATATCACCAATTTTTGTATCTTCAGCCACCCGCCCCGAAATAATACCGTCGCCTAAAGCCACTATTCCGACAGTTGCCGTATCACCCTCAAGGAGAGCATTCGTTGCCTGTGTTGTTCCGTGAGCAATAAACGTAACCTCTGACGGATCCGCGTTTGCATTCTCAAGCACCAGCTGCAATATTTTTATTATACCCTTGGCCACACCATCACTGTCATCATGGGTCGTCGGAATCTTGGCTTGCGCAATGATCTCATAACTGTCGCCATCAATTGCTACCGCATCAGTAAACGTGCCACCGACATCAATGCCGATTCTTATTCTGCGCATCATAATCCTCCCTGCCGGATAAGCACAACCAGTAACATTGCCAAACACATACCCCAGCTGTACGGAAGCGTTTTTCTGAGAATATCTCCTGTATCTGCCCGCACAAAATCAGCAATCCAAGTGTTTGATGAATTTGTCGGATCAGAAATTCCCTGCAAAAATTGTACGCCGATAAACATTCCGCAAAGCACTGCCGGCTCAATTAAATGCAGCGCATAAAGCAGTACAGCAATCCCGGCGCCCATTCCAAACATGTTTAACGGTCCCCGGTAAAGTGCCGTTGGTGCAAGTATGGCGAAAAACAACGCCAATCCTACCGAAGATTTCGGCACAACATCCAAAAGCAACGGGTTCAAAACTGCCGCTACCGCCGGGTGCATAACAGCTGCTACCAGCATCCCGATACCCATGAACAGAAACAAAACTCCTGCCACGTCACGAATTCCCTCGACAATCGCTCCCGCCATAATATTTATCAACTCCCGCGGTTTCGTCAATAACACCGCATAAACCGAGGCCAAAATAAAGCCGCATATTGCTGCTGCTACCGGATCGACTCCGCCTGCTTTTACATTGAAACCGCAAATATAGCGAAAAGCATAAACCGTTATCAACGGAATAGCCGGCGTAACCAGTGCCGCTGCCGGCGTATTATCCTTTTTGGAAAACAATGTCGTCTCCTGTACCTGGAAAACACCGCCCAAAGATTTCACAAAACTCCCCGGTACTGAAACTGCTCCAAGGATAAGCAACTTTATTATCCCGACAAACGAACCGTGACTATTCCTGCCAGCCCGAATATTGACAAAAATATAAAGCAGAGAAAACAATCCGCAAATCAACAAAGCTGGCGGATAGCATTCTGTTACCACCTGCCCGCCAAAAATACCAATATATGTACCATAATTTGCCAGATTGGCCATAAGGCCGGTACTAATTCCCAAGACCAGAATAACTGCGGCATCAAGCGGAGCAATCCCCGCCCCTGTCATTATCGGCAATGCTATTGACCCCGCCATAATAACAGCCCCCAGACCGCTCATTCCCAAAAACACAAACACAACCGCACCAAAAATCAGAATCGCAATAAACCGCGGTTGATCACCTGCCAGTTCTGCCGCCTTTTTGATCAAGGAATCCGAAATCCCCGCTTTCATTATTACCCGGGCAAACATCGCCCCAAAAATAACAACTGCCATTGCTCCGGCCAGCTTCATACTTCCCGCAAGCAAAATTACATTGAGATAATCATTTATCGGCAAATGCGCCACCTGGCAAGTCCAGGCAGCCATGAGGGGTAAAGTCAGAAGCGGTGGTATAATCCGGGCCACCATCAATGCTGCGAATATAAAAAATCCAAGTATGATCAAAATACCTGCCAACGACATCTTTACGCCTCCCGTAAATATGTATTTCTGTAATTACATATCATCATCGATTTTCTATCATGTCAAAGCATCAACAAATGATTTTGTAATAAGCTGCGGCCGGGTTATCGCTGACCCGACTACTACAGCGTACGCTCCCGCCTTCAGTGCTTCCTGCAGCTCCGCCGGTGTTCCGATTCTGCCTTCTGCAATAAGCGGAACCGTTAACGCTTCAGCCAAAGCCGCAACCAATGCCAAATCAGGGCCTTTATGCTGAGGTGAATACGGCGTATACCCTGACAGTGTTGTTGAAACTGCGTCAGCACCAAACTCTTCAGCCATAACCCCTTCCTCAATCGTCGAAATATCCGCCAGTACCAGCTTGCCGGCTGCTTTTATCGCCTTTACAAGAGTCAGCATCTTTTCGCGATTCGGGCGTGGCCGCATTGTCATATCAAGCGCGATCATTTCACACGGTGCCGCAATCAGTGCTTCGACCTCAGTCATAGTCGGCGTAATATAAACATCTGAATCAGCATAATTCTGTTTGATCAAACCGATTACCGGCAATCCTGTCGCCTTTTTTATCTCAGTTATGTCCGCAACGCCCTGTGCCCTGATAGCTGCTGCTCCGCCCTGCTTTGCCGCCAACGCCATTTTCCCCATTGTTTCAGAACCATAAAGCGGTTCATCACTCAGTGCCTGACACGATACAATCAATTTTCCTTTTAATTCATCCAGCATAATAGTCTCACTCACCTTATTCTTTATCGTTTTATTATCTTCTCCACAAAACAGTATATTTCCTCTATTTTTACTATCTTTTTCAACTGACTCCGCAATAATATTATGATATAATCTTTTTAACAATATGGTACTCCCAAAAAAATGGAGGTTTTTCTCATGAACGCATCAGAAATTCTCGCCCACGTCGACCACACATTACTGTCCCCGACAGCCACCTGGTCCGAGATCCAGGAGCTTTGCGAACAGGCTATAGTTTATAAGACCGCCTCTGTCTGCATACCGCCGTCTTACATCAGCCGGGTAAAAGAAACCTACGGCAGCACCTTAACGATCTGTGCCGTTATAGGGTTCCCGTTGGGTTATGATACCACCGCCGCCAAAGTTTTTGCCGCCAAAGATGCTGTTAAAAACGGCGCCGATGAAATAGATATGGTAATAAATATCACTGCAGTAAAAAACGGTGATTATGATTATATCACCCGGGAAATTTCCGAAATCAAAAAAGCTGTAAAAAAGAAGATTCTCAAGGTTATTATCGAAACCTGCTATCTGGAAGACGATGAAAAGATCAGATTATGTCAATGTGTTAAAGATGCCGGTGCCGATTACATAAAAACCTCAACCGGATTTGGGCCGTCCGGAGCCACTCACAGCGATGTCCTCTTATTCAAGGAACAGCTGGCCGGTACAGTAAAGATCAAAGCTGCCGGCGGTATCCGCAACATCAGCGACATGAAAGAATACTTAAAAGAAGGCTGTGACCGTCTCGGTTGCAGTGCAGCAGTAAAACTCCTCAAAGACAAGCACGATGACGAAATATGAAATTTAAAATTTAACATAAAATAACCGCATGCTGTAATAAAGCATGCGGTTATTTTTATTCCTCTTTCGCTTTTTCCTTATAAATAACGATCCGGCCCAATCTGAGGTCGATAAAATAATTCAGCAGCCATTTCCAAAGTACCACAATGTTGGTATAGGTTCCGGCCAGGCGAACTATATGCACGACCATCCAGGAAATCCAAGCCAAAAATCCTGTCAGCTGTATCTTGCCCAACCTGCTGTCCATTGCGACAACAGCCTGCCCATTGCTGATCGTGGCCATGGAACCGACATCTTTGTAATAGAAGGATATCCATGGTTCATTATTAAAGTTGATAAGCTTCAGCAGATTTTGCACACATACCTCAGCCTGTTGTGTCGCTACCGGCGCAATTGTCGCCAACGGCCGTCCGTCTTGCTCAAAATGTGCACAGTCGCCGATCGCGAATATATCTTTAAAGCCTCTTACCTGCAAATATTCATTGACCATAAGTCTTCCGGCGCGGTCAATTTCTGCTCCTAATTTGGTTGTCAAAGGAACGGCTTTTACTCCGGCTGCCCAAATAACAGTTTCCGTCGGTATTACCGTACCGTCCATCGTAATCCATAACCTGAGCGTGTAACCGAACCTCAACGTTAAGCCGTTGCCGTAACACCTGTTCTGCCTCATGTCGCAATGATTCCGGCATCATCAGCAGTACTGCATCCATAGCCTCAACCAGCTGAATGCTGACCTCCCGGAAATTGAACTGGTGATAATCTTCGGCCATAACCTTGTAAACCAGTTCACTTAATGCTCCGGCCATTTCCACGCCGGTCGGACCGCCTCCGACACAAACAAATGTCAACAGTCGTTTGCGAATTTCCGGATCTTCGGTCCGGTCAGCCTGTTCAAACATCTGAATGATATGATCGCGAAGTTTTAACGCTTCCGGCAAGCTCTTCATCGGATAGGAATTCTTTTCGACATTCTGCATCCCAAAGAAATTCGTCGTTGCTCCGACAGCCAGGATGAGATAATCATAGGCAACTTCACCGCGATCTGTCAGCACTGATTTTTTCTCTGTATCAAATCCCGTTACCTCTGCCATTAAAAAATTGACATTGTAATTCTTTTTGAAAAACGCCCGGATTGGATAGGCGATCTCATTTGTTGACAATTCCGATGTTGCCACCTGATACAAAAGTGGCTGAAACAGATGATAATTTTCTTTATCGATCAATGTGATACGGACATTTTCTCCTGCTAAAAGCTTTGCTGTCTTTAATCCGCCAAATCCGGCACCAACTATTACAACATGCGGCACTTTTTCTGCCACGATAATTCCCCCTCAAAACTCTATTCAACCATTGCCGCGGCCAGAGCTGCGCCCAGTCCGCCGCCATCAGTTACATAATCGATCTCAATACCGGTCGCTTCGTGTCCTAACAGATCATAAAGCGCCTCTGTCAAAGCTTCACGGATAACCGGCATTTTTGCATATACACTGCCTTCAATAGCGATCTTCTGTGGCAAAACCATTCCGGAGCCGGCTAAATGCCAGAGTGTTCCGGCATAGGTCGCGGCTATCAGCCGGGCTGACCGGCGAACTATCTCTTCCGCCAAAGCATTAGCTGCAAATGCTTCCCCCTGGCTGAACTCCTCACCGGTATGCCGCGTCAGAATATCTGCCCCGCCATCCGGTGCCGCCAGCAAAGCTGACATATCAACACTGCTGAACGGATTATCAAGAACTTTTGGCCCTACTGCATCGGCAAGAGCCAAGGTAAACAATACACCGAGGTATTTACCGGAAACCATCTTTTCCATACGCTGCTCACCCGGCCGTTGCGAAGCGGCATCCAGGCGGCTGTCATACGGATTAGGCAACAGTTTGCTGAAATTGCCGGATTCCATATTGATAACCATCGGCGTCTTTTGCCCGCCAAAGTCTTCTAAATAACAAGTATTATGACCGGTTGCTATGATCGAGCCGATAAACGTTTTCCGGTGTGCATACGCCGCAGACAGCAATGCGGCTACCGTATCGTTGACAACTGCTACCGGCTCAATATTGGTCAAGCCTCTCCGCGCCAAAGCGGCTTTCAGCTGATCATTAACTATCTCACCTTCGACACCCTGCGTACGAAACTCTTTAGTCCAACATATCAGCCGGGCATCATATATATTCGTCTGTTTAGACGGGAACGAAAATGTATGCCCCAATTTATAAGGCGTTTCTTTATCGCCCGCAACTACAGCATCTATCAGTTCAGCTGTAAAGTCCCATAGCTCATCAGCTGTTGTCCCTTCACCGATATAATCATACTGTCCTTCGACCTTGAACGGCCGCTCAACCCGGGCTTCAACATCAAAACAGCCATTGCCCAGCAGGCGTATCCGCAATACACGAATATTTGTCCCGCCAAAATCGAGCGCAATATAAGTTCCTGTTTCCCGCCCGTCCGGCAAATTCGTATACGCCGGCAAAAGTCGGAGCGTTGAAACCTCCGGATCTGTAAACCCATGTTCAATATCATAACGAAAAGCTGCCGAAGTTGACCGCAATTCATCATTGGGCATTTGAAAGGCTCTCCGGGCCGCTAATAATTTTTGAATATCAACCAAATCAAAACCCTCCTCATGTATTGCTCACAATACTTTCCAAGTATTCCCAACGGGAGAGCAATGTTGCAATTTCTGTCTGCAACCTGATCTCTTCTTTTGTAAGTTCACCGAGCCGTACATAATCGGAACTGCATTCGGCCATCTGTAACTGAACGACTTTCAGTTCCCCCTCCCGGCTGGCAATTATATCTTCTATTTCAGCATACTCCTTCTGCTCTTTGAAGGAAAGCTTTTTTCGTAAAGAAATGCTTTCATTGGATTTATTTTTTTCTTCCGGTCTTTGCGCCGGCCTGGCAACAACCGTTTCCTCTTTTTGCGGTTTCAGTCGGTCTTCATTGTCAGTCCAGCCGCCAGTCCAGATATTCCACCGGCCATCGCCTTCCGGAACACAGATCCGTTCAGCTAAGCGATCAATAAAAAACCGATCCTGAGAAACAAATATCAGTACCCCGGCAAAATCCTCAATAAAGTTTTCCAATACTGTCATCATTTCCAGATCAAGATCATTGGTCGGCTCGTCAAGGATCAAAACATTTGGTGCACTCATGAGCAACCGCAATAAAAACAGCCGCCGTTTTTCTCCGCCGGACAACCGGCTGACCGGAACCCGTTGCAGGTCCGGTGGAAATAAAAACCGTTCCATTAACTGCGAAGCGGAAAGTTTTGTTCCATCAGCCAAAGTAAGATGATGCGCTTCCTCTTGAATATATTCCAAAGCCCGCAAACGCCCATCCATTTCAGCCGGCTGCTGGCTGAAATAACCGATCTTTACCGTCTGCCCTATCTCTACCCGGCCACTGTCCGGTTGACGGCGACCGGCGAAAATATCCAACAGGAGCGATTTTCCGGTGCCGTTTGCCCCTAATACAGCTAACCGGTCACGCCGCCGGACAATATAGGAAAAATCTTTTACGACCGGCTTCCCGGCAATCGATAAATTCACTTTTTCCAGTTCAATAACCGTTCGTCCCAATCGGCTGCCGGCTAATCCGATCTCCACTTGGTTTCGGGACAGATCAACCGTCTGCGCTTTAACTTCCTCATAACGTTCGATCCGGGCTTTTTGTTTCGTCGAGCGCGCCTGCGCCCCACGACGAAGCCAGACCAGCTCCCGCCGCAAGAAACTCTGCCTCTTTCTCTCTTCAGCCTCGGCTCGTTCTATGCGGGCTTCCTTCTGTTCCAGAAATAAAGTGTAATTCCCGGTATAAAGATAAACTTTCCCTTTATCGAGTTCAAAAATCTGCTTTGCCGTATTATCAAGAAAATATCGGTCATGCGTTACCATCAAAAAAGCACTTTTCTGCCCGGCCAGATATTCTTCCAGCCAAATAATAGCCGCCGCATCTAAATGATTGGTCGGTTCATCAAGCAGCAAAACATCGGCGGGCTGAATAAGCGTAGCTGCTAACGCCAGCCGTTTTCTTTCTCCTTCGGACAGGTCTTTTACCCGGCGGGAAAAATCACTAAATCCCAACTTGGTCAAAATAAGCTTTACCTGTGCCTCAAACCCCCAGCCACCAAGTTCATCAATCTCAACCGAACAATCACTGAGTTGTTTTTCCGCCAGCTTATCAGCCGGATCGTCCCGTACAGCTGCCAATAAAGTTTCATATCTGCGCAAAGCCTCCATCAACGGATCTTTGCCGCCAAGAGCCTCCATGAGGACGGTATTCTCCGGCGCAAATTCCTTATCCTGCGCCAAATATCCGATCCGCATCCCCTTTACCAGCGATATCTTCCCTTCATCAGCCGGTATCAGACCGGCAATAGTTTTCAATAAAGTCGATTTTCCGGCACCGTTGATACCGACGATCCCGATCTTATCGCCTTCGTTGACCGTAAGATTTACGCCCGTAAACAGCTCTTTTTCGCCATATCCTTTTGTCAGATTTTCTATCGTCAGTATCATACGTTTCCCCTGTTAAACGATCTCATCGTGTTCTTCTGCCAATGGCTGCGAAAGTTTGACCAAAATACGGGTTATCCGCACCTTACGAACCTCTTCAACAATAAACAGCGTACCATTATATTCTATCTGCTGTCCGACCCGTGGCGGCGCTTCTACCTGATCAAGCAGCCACCCGCCGATAGACTCAACATTTTCGTCCTCGATATCCAGTTCCAATATATCGTCAAACTCTTCCAGCTGCAACATCGCATCAACTGAATAAGTGAGCTCATCCCGCCGTTCAACAACCGGACGTTCCTCATCAAACTCATCACGGATATCGCCGACTATCTCCTCGACAACATCTTCCAAGGTTACCATACCGGCTGTCCCGCCGTATTCATCAACAACGATCGCTATCTGCTCGCAACCTTTTTGCATTGTCTTCAGCAACCGGCTGACCGCCATTGTCTCCGGCACTATTAAAGCTGTCCGGGCTAAATGTTCAAAATTCGGCCGCCGATTATGACAGATATCCTCCATCAAATCCTTGATATGCAAAAATCCGATGATATCATCCTTATCATCCCGGCAGATCGGATATCGGGTCATCTGATTTGTCAGTGCCGTCTGGATATTTTCCTCAACACTTTCTTCCAGGTACAAACAAACCATATCTGTTCGCGGAATCATGATATCACGGACTTTTTTATCGGAAAAATCAAAGACATTATCAACAAAGTCGAACTCGGTCTTATCAATAAATCCTTTTTTGTGACTATCTTCCATTAAAATACGGATCTCATCTTCGGTGTGGGCTTCCGATTCTTCAGCGGTCGGATCAAAGCCCAGCATTTTCACCACCCAGTTTGCTACATGATTAAGAACCCAAACGAACGGATGCATCAACCGATGAAAAATGAGCATCGGCATCGCTACGCCTAAAACTGTTGCTTCCGCATTTTGGATGGCCATTGATTTCGGTGCCAGCTCGCCCAGTACAATATGAAAAGCCGTTATCAAGGAAAATGCCACCGCAAATGCTA
>CALCTX010000116.1 GCA_937907035.1 uncultured Selenomonadales bacterium | reverse complement strand
GGAAAGAAACCGAACGACAAAAAAGAATGGATGCGGAGGATGAATATGTGCGGTTGGCACGATTCAGTTTGGAAACTTTTATTCGTACCGGCAAACCGGCACCTTTGCCGAAGAATGTTTCGTTACATTTGTTGCAAGATCAGGCCGGCGCGTTTGTTTCTTTAAAAAAAGATGGCCGTCTCAGGGGTTGTATTGGGACAATCCTTCCAACTACAGAATGTGTTGCCTATGAAATTATGATGAATGCTGTTTCTGCCGGAGTCAGGGATGCCCGTTTTTCACCGATAGAAGCAGAGGAGTTACCGGATATTGTTTACAGTGTTGATGTGTTGACGGAACCGGAGAAGATAGAGTCAGTTGCCGAGCTTGATGTTAAGCGGTATGGTGTTATTGTCGAGAGCGGGAATCGGCGGGGATTGTTGTTGCCGGATCTGGCAGGGGTTGATACAGTTGAACAACAGATTGATATCGCCAGGGAAAAGGGTAACATCAAGGCTGGAGAAAAACTTGATCTGTATAGGTTTGAAGTGATCCGGCATAAGTGAGGAGATAGATTTTCTTCATAAATATGTGTTCACTAATTAAATAATTTATGGTAAAATTGTAAAGGTGAATGTGTAAAATTTTAGGAGTGGCGCAAATGCGTATTATAACCGGTTCGGCACGTGGCGCAAAGTTAAAAACACCGAAAGGCATGGATACCAGGCCGACGGCTGACCGCGTAAAAGAATCGTTGTTTAATATTTTGGGCCGCTATGTTGAAGATAAATGTGTGCTTGACATTTTTGCGGGAACGGGAAATCTTGGCCTTGAGGCACTTTCCCGAGGAGCAAAACAGGCAGTTTTTATTGATAAAGCAACTGCAGTATTGATAAAAGAAAATGCAGAGCATACGCATTTATCTGAGCAAGCACGGGTACTGAAAGGCGATGTGTTTGCTTTGCTTACCCGCTTAAATTCGGAAGGGAATAAGTTTGATCTGGTTTTTTGTTATCCGCCGTATCATTTGGGATTATGGGAGAAGGCCCTTTTGTTGTTTGATAGGTTGCCACTTTTGAATGATGGGGCATTGATCGTGGTTGAGCATGGCACGGATGAGAATGATATTCCTGTAATGAGCAGTATTGTTGAGTTACGCAATGAAAAATATGGTAAAACAACGCAGATCACTTTTTTCAAAAAGTGTGAGCAGCAGGAGGCAGATAGTTGATGATGATAACGAAAGCCGTATGCTCAGGAAGTTTTGATCCCGTTACAAATGGGCATATTGACATATTTGAGCGGGCCAGCAAGATGTTTGACGAGTTGATGGTCGTAGTCTTTCATAATGTTCGCAAGCAATCTTTTTTCCCGGTAGAGAAGCGGATCGAGTTGATCCGTGAGGCGACTAAGCACATACCTAATATTAAGGTTATGGCATTTTCGGGGCTTATTGTTGATTTTATGCATGAAAATGGTGTGACGGTAAATGTGCGTGGGCTTCGTTCGGTGACTGATTTTGAGTATGAGATGGAACAGGCTCAAATGTTAAAACATTTGGCTCCGGAATTGGAGACAGCATTTATTCTTACCGGGCAGGAGTATTATTTTGTAAGTTCTTCCGGGGTTCGGGAATTGGCTTCTTTTGGCGGGAAGGTCGATGGGCTGGTTCCGGAATGTGTTTTGAAGGCTTTGGAAGAGCGAAAAGCAAATAAGTAATTTTATTCTATACTAAGTTATGTTACAGAAAGCAGGATGATTATGTCAGTAAATGATATCTTGGATGAAATTGAAAATCTCGTTGTTGATGGGAAACATATTGTTTTTACCAACAAAAGTATTATTGAGGAGCCGGATTTGGTACGGTTGGTTGATGACCTGAGAAATGAATTGCCGCTTGAATTGCAAAAAGCAGGACGGATCATGCAGGACCGCGACAGTATTATTTCAGCAGCCCGTGATGAGGCAGCAAGTATTGTTGAGCAGGCTAAGCAATATGCAAATAAGCTCGTTGATGAGAGTGAAGTTGTTATTCAGTCTCAGGAAAAGGCTAATCTTATTATGGAGCAGGCCAAGGCTCAGGAACAGGATATCATGGACAAGACGATGCAGAATTCACGCCAGCTTAAAGAGAATGCTGAGAATTATGCAAATCAGGTATTTGATCATATGATTTCCAATGTCAGCAATGCATTGAGTATTTTGCAGCAGGCAAAGGAAGAATTAAACCGTCGCCAGGGTGCTTCTGATGAGATGATTGGTGACTGATCAAGAGACAAAAGTTGCCGCAGGGGAAAGTAAACAGGCTTCGGTCGGTTTAGTTTTCCTGCGGTTTTTTGTTTATCAGGAGGAATTATGAAAGATATCGATGATTTGGGGTTTGCCAGGGTCGATCTTCAGCGGGAAAAACGCCAGGGAGTTCCGGAGGTTATTTATGCGGCCGGCAAAACCAAGGAACAGGTATTGAAGATCATGCAATCAATCGCACAGACTTCGAAATGTGTGATGGCTACCCGGGCGGATCAAGAAATGTATGATCATATCCAACCGATACTGCCAAAGGCTAAATATAATGAATCAGCCCGATTGATATATATTGAAGACGAGACAAGGAAAATCGACGAGAGCCGGAAAATTTTTGTGCTTACTGCGGGGACCAGTGATATACCGGTAGCGGAAGAGGCACGTCAGGTAGCGATGCTCCTTGGACATCGTGTCGAATGCTGTTATGATGTCGGAGTTGCCGGAATACACCGTTTGTTTGCACATTTGGAAGAGATAAAGGAGGCTGCAGTTATTATTGTAGTTGCCGGGATGGAAGGGGCATTGGCCAGTGTTGTCGGCGGACTTACGGATAAGCCGGTGATAGCTGTTCCGACCAGTGTCGGTTATGGAGCATCGTTTGGCGGATTATCGGCTTTATTGTCGATGCTCAATTCCTGTGCGTCCGGTGTAGCGGTAATGAATATAGATAATGGGTTTGGAGCTGCCATGTTGGCAGACAAAATATTAAGAATTGGCGGGTGTGAATGATGAAAGCGGTTTATTTGGATTGTTTTTCGGGGATAAGCGGAAATATGCTGTTAGGAGCGTTTTTGCAGGCTGGATTGCCGCTTGATCATTTAACAAACGAGTTGGGAAAACTTTTGCCTTCTGATGAGTTTGAATTGTTGGTGTCACCGGTAAAAAAGAGCGGTGTAGCAGCAGTTCATGTTGATGTAAAGGTAAAATATATCAAGGCAGTTTTTGAGCCGGCAGATAAGACTGAAAAAATGCATAAACATGAAGCTGATGAGGGGCAGGAGCATCATTATCATCATCAGCACCGGTCGATGAAAGAGATCGTACAGATGATAGAGGAGTCCGGGCTCTCAAGTTATGTAAAAAAGACGAGCATCAAGATTTTTACATGTCTTGCTGAAGCTGAGGGAAAAGTTCATGATATGCCACCGGAGAATGTGCAATTTCATGAAGTCGGGGCAGTTGATTCAATAATAGACATTGTTGGTACAGCTGTTGCACTGGAGTATTTGAAAATAGGGAAGGTTTTTGTTTCGCAGGTTAATACCGGAAGCGGATTCGTTGAATGCGCACATGGAACAATGATGGTCCCGGCACCGGCTACGGCTGAGTTGCTTTTGGGGATCCCATGTTATCATCAGGGAGCAGAGAAAGAATTGACTACTCCGACCGGTGCGGCGGTACTCAAGGCGTTGGCGACATATTCGGAAAATATGCCGGCTGATTTTACAATGGAAAAAATAGCTTATGGCGCAGGAACTTGGGAATTTACGATCCCTAATGTTTTGCGTATGTTTATTGGTGAATGTCCGGAAAAGTCAGAACAGAAACATTGCTTGATCGAAACGAATATTGATGATATGGCGCCGCAAATTTTTGGCTATATTTTTGAAAAATTGCTTGAAGCCGGAGCCCTTGATGTCTGGGTAACACCGGTTGTAATGAAGAAGAACCGGCCGGCACATGTGCTGTCTGTTTTAACAGACGAAGCACATAAAGAAGCATGTTGCGATATCATATTCCGTGAGACGACAAGTATCGGTTTGAGGATTCAAGCGATTGAACGCCGTCGTGAAGCGGTACGCCGGATCGCTAAGGTTGATACGGAATATGGAGCTGTTGATTGTAAGGTAAGTGTTTACAAAGGTGAGATCGTTTCAGTATCGGCAGAATATGACGATTGCCGTCGGCTGGCTAAAGAAAAAGGAGTACCGCTTAAGGCGGTCAGACAGGCAGCACTGGCGGAAATAGGCAGGCGATTGGAATGACCGGAGGGAAATGGCAGGCATTGAATATAAAACTGTCAGCATTGGAGAAAGTCGGAGTAGCATTTTCCGGAGGTGTTGATAGTTCATTACTATTAAAAATAGCAACTAATATATTGAAAGAAAATGTTACGGCA
>CALCTX010000115.1 GCA_937907035.1 uncultured Selenomonadales bacterium | reverse complement strand
CTCTTACAAGTTTTAAAGTTTTTTGATCATTTAAAGGGATGTTTCTAATATCGATTTTATTGTCGCTATTTCTAATATCATCAACAAACATCCGAGTTTCTGAATTATTATATTTATAAGTTTCGGCAATTTGTTTATTGCTGCAATGAATGAAGTTACCGGCGGCGATATGGAAAAAGCATTGCAGGAATCATCGAAAGTATTAGCGGTCAAGGGGCGGGTTTTGCCTTCCAGTACGGCACACATCCGGCTTGATGCGGTAATGGATGATGGGTCGGTAGTTTGTGGAGAATCTAATATTCCGACAGCAAAAAAACAGATCAGGCGGGTACAGTTGTTTCCGGAGCATGTTAAACCGGTTGCATCGGCTTTGGCGGCTATTCGTGAGGCAGATGCTGTTGTTCTTGGCCCGGGCAGCCTGTATACGAGTATAATCCCCAATCTTTTGATAGATGGAGTAGCTGACGCTTTGCGGGAAAGCAAGGCAATCAAAATTTATATTTGCAATGTGTTAACGCAGCCGGGAGAAACTGACGGTTATACTGCTTCACAGCATGTAAAAGCGATAATCGATCATGCCGGTCCGGGGGTTATTGATTATGTATTAGTCAATTCTACTGAACTTTCGCCTCAAATTGCTGCCACTTGTGCCGAGGTTGGCGCATATCCGGTAACGATCGATGAAAAGGCTTTGACTGCGTTAGGGGTAGGGTTTGTTTCTGCTGATTTAGTGAGCTGGCAGGATAATGTTCACCATGATCCGCAAAAGTTAACAGATAATGTTATGAAAATGGTATATGAATTGCGCTCGAAAATGGAGGCTGCAGATTGTTACCAGGAGTAATGGCGGAGGGTTAAGATGTCATCGTTTGCAACAGAGGTAAAAAATGAACTGGCCCGATTGTCATATTCAAAAGCATGTTGTCGGCGAGCTGAACTGGCAGGACTGTTGCGTATGGGGGCGGTTTTGACATTAGGGGCAAAACGGGCATTAGGGCTTAGCTTTTTGACAGATAATGCTGCGGTTGCCAGAAAAGTCTTAGTCTTGCTGAAGGAGATCGAACAGGTAAAAACAGAAGTTACTGTCAGCCGGTCGCGGCGTTTGAAAAAAAATAACAGTTATCGGATACAAGTAATACCTTCACCGGTAGTCAGTGAATTGCTTGATGAGTTGGGTATGATGCCGATCACGGCACCAACACCGGGGAAGATGGGGCCGTTGTTGCGGCGAAATTGTTGCCGTTGGGCCTATTTGCGGGGGGCTTTTATGGCCGGGGGGAGCGTTAATCGCCCTGAGGCCGGTTATCATTTGGAATTGGTTATGGGCAATTATCAGTTTGCCGAGCTGGTGGCGGCATTGTTTAAGCGAATTGAAATTGATGCCCGTTTGACAGACCGGAAGGAAACGTATGTCGTATACATAAAAGAATGCGATATGATAATGGATTTTTTGCAGGGAATAGAAGCTGATAAAGCGGTAGAGGCTTTTGAAGTTACCCGGAACGTTAAAGAAGTTCGCAATCAAGTCAATCGGTTGGTAAATTGCGAGACGGCAAATTTGCAAAAAACAGTTGATGCGTCAGCCCGCCAGGTAGCAAATATTAAGGCACTTCAAAGATCCGGGCAACTGGAAAAATTGCCGGCGAGATTACGGCAGACGGCGTTGCTGAGATTGGAAAATCCTGATGCAACTTTAAAAGAGCTGGCTGAGGAACTGAAAATCAGCCGGAGTGCGGCCGGACACAGATTTACCCGTTTGAATGAATTGGCAGAAGAAATAATAAATGATAGGGAAGAAAGTAATTGAAAAAACATTTTGTTTTAGGAATTGGGCTTGCCGGTGCAATTATTGCCGGTGCGGCAGTTTTTTTGACTTCGGTTGAGCCGGAAGGATTTCCGATTCTTGAGTATCATAAGGTAAATGATTATGATAATGATCCCTGGACAATAACTCCGAAAGATTTTGCTGAGCAGCTGGATTATTTGAAAAAAGAAGGTTATACGACGATAACGGTTCTGGAATATCTGAATGCCCGCAAAGGAGAGGGAAAGTTGCCGGAAAAACCGTTGCTTATTACTTTTGACGATGGTTATCGTGATAATTATACGGTTGCATTGCCGTTGCTTCGGGAACGGGGAATGAAAGGGACTATCTTTATTGTTACCAATGATATAGGCTTAAAGAAATATCTGACTTGGGATGATCTGCTGGAATTGCAGGAACAAAAAGTCGAACTTGGAAGCCATACGGCTAATCATTTGCCGCTTACTGAAATGAGTGATGAAGCAGCAGAAGAGGAAATGAAAGTTACAAAGCTTATTACAACCTGGCATGGCCTGAAAAAGCTGTTCGGGTTTTCTTATCCTAATGGTGCTTATAAGCCGGAATATGCCGCAATGCTCAAAAGGCAGAGCTTTTATTGTGCAGTAACCGGCGATCCCGGCCTTAATACGCTAAAAACAAAGCCTTATGAACTGCATAGGATCAATATTCCCCGCCCGAAGTTTGGGTTATTGGAATTTAAGCTGCGGTTGTTAAAAGGAAAGCTCTATCGATATTTCAATATTGATCAGCATGATGAATGAGTTTGTTTTAGGAGGGTTTTATGCGGAGTTTTGCAGTAATGGCGAAAATAATAATTGTGTTTGTTTGCTTATTGAATTTGATGGTATCGGCGGAGGCCGGTTCATTGCCGGGAAAGGGAAAGATATTCCCTGAGCCGAAAGTATTACCGATAACAGTTAGTGACGGCGGAGGAACTCTTATTTATTCAGATTGTCCGGAATATGTCAAAGAGCCGGGGATTTTGTATTCTGATGTAGTGTCGGGTAACGTCAGAGTATTTTATTATCACTTAAATGATTCACATGAGCCAAGTAAGATAGCAGTATTGCTAAAGAGCGTAGAGAAAGGCTTGGTGGCAAATGTTACAAAGGGAGTGATCTCACAGCCGGGCGAGGATTATTTCGCTGTCGGGCGGGGATTGCAGGCACAATATTTTTCGGCAGAAAGTGATAAAAAAGAGATGTTGCTGATTAAGTCCACAAAGGCCAGATTGTTAGCACCGGAAATGGACGAGATCGTGGTCGGGCCGGCTGAACTTATTTCCGGTGTATATGATTTTTCGGTTAATGGGCAAATACGGTTAACAGTGTTATCTTATCCGGCAAAAGATGATCCGGTAAAATATTTGGAGACAGCTAAAATGTTGCCGGAGGAAATAGAAAACCGTGAAGGAACTTTTAGCGCAATGAATCGGGAGATCACGTTATGCAGCCCCTATAATCCGTCAACAGATGGGATAGCTTGTATTGTCTTGGCGAATGGTAAAGAGGATTATTTTTTAAACGGTGTTTCGGCAACTGACGGGCAGCCGGTCGAAAATTTTGGCAATTACGGCGTTAATTATCGTATTGTTTTACCGGTTGCGGAACCGGGACGGACACATTACTATTTGGAACCGCTGGGGGGAGTTTATTCCGGAATAATGCGGGTCCATTTGGGAAATAATAAGTCCAGGCTGATCTTTACGCCGGAGGGCAGATATTTTGGCGAGAACGGGCCCGGGGACTATGCGGATCTGGGAGCATATGATAATAATGTACCGTTGTGGTTTGAGTTTTCACCGCCGGGAGCTTCAAATTTGCCGGTCAGGATCATAATGGTACCGGAGATTTCCTGAATACTTGCGTCAAATTGAAAAAGGCGGTAAAATAAGACAGATATGTTTTGATAGTTTACAACAAAAAGGAAAAGGGGGTTATGACGTTGAAGCACATTCAGACGGTCAATAAACCGACGCTGCAGAGTTCTGTAAAGACGGGCGGTTGTGGCGAATGCCAGGCATCTTGCCAGTCGGCATGCAAGACTTCCTGCACGGTTGGAAATCAGGTTTGCGAGAAGTAAAAGGGAGGGGCTGCGGCAGGCAGTCCCTTTTCTATGTTTGAAAAGGAGAGTAGTATTCCCAGATGAAGTCTAAGATACATAAATTTGTGCAAAACGGGATGTATATTTTGCTTGATATAAATAGTGGTGCAGTACATGTCGTGGATAAAATGATTTTTGATATAATGGACACTTTTGACGGTACAAATGATGAGCAGGTACAAAATACGCTGCTTGGCAAGTATGATGCAAATGATATCGCTGAAGCATTGACAGAACTGCATTCATTGATAGATGAGAAAGAGTTGTTTGCTCCGGATATTGATGTTCCGCCGACTTTTCGGTCTGAAGGTATTGTAAAGTCAATGTGTCTGATGGTGGCGCATGATTGTAATCTTCGTTGCAAATATTGTTTTGCTGACACCGGTGAGTTTGGCGGTGACCGTCAGTTGATGAGCAATGAAGTCGGAGAGGCTGCAGTTGAATATATAATTAAAAAAAGCGGAACCAGGAAACATTGCGAGATAGATTTTTTTGGCGGGGAACCGCTTTGCAATATGCCGGTTGTCCGTCATATTACTGAATATGTAAGGCAACGGGAAAAAGAGACCGGCAAACAGTTCAAGCTGACTTTAACAACAAACGGATTGCTTCTTAATGATGAAAATATCAAATTCTTAAATGAGCATAATATCAGTTTGGTTTTGAGTCTTGACGGCCGAAAGGAAGTACATGACAATATGCGTCCTGATGCCGGAGGAAACGGCACTTACGACCGGGTTGTAAAGAATTTCAAAAAAGCAGTTGCTTCAAGGGATGGGAAGAATTATTATTTGCGGGGAACGTATACGGCCTATAATCCTGATTTTACGGCGGATGTTTTATCAATGGCAGATGAAGGATTTAACCCGCTTTCTGTAGAGCCTGTGGTTGCAAAAGATGCTGATTATGCTTTTACGGAAAAAGATCTTCCGAAGCTTAGAGCCGAATATGATAAGCTTACAGAAACATATCTTGATCGGTTGCGCAAGGGAAAAGGTTTTTTCTTCTTCCATTTCAATATGGATCTCTCTAATGGACCGTGTGTGGCTAAAAGACTTTCCGGATGCGGAGCCGGGCATGAATATTTTGCTGTGGCGGCAAACGGGGATCTTTATCCTTGTCATCAGTT
>CALCTX010000114.1 GCA_937907035.1 uncultured Selenomonadales bacterium | reverse complement strand
ATGATGCTTCAGCATTAGTGATCATCGATCAGACAAAGCTGCCCAATAAAACAGAAATCCTGCATTTGACAACGCAGGAGGAAATCTGGCAGGCAATTTATCTTTTGCAGGTGCGCGGTGCTCCGGCAATCGGAGTTGCAGCGGCTTATGGAATTTATCTTGCAGCTAAAGCCTTGCAGGATAAAACGCCAACTGATTTTGTCAATGCTTTTAGAAAAGCGAAGGAATATCTTAATTCCTCACGGCCGACAGCTGTCAATCTTTCCTGGGCATTAAATCGGATGGAAAAGGTTGTTGACATGTCAATGGCGGCTGACGTCAATTTTGACGTCAAACTGACAGTCAAAAAATTGAAGCAGGAAGCGGTTGCTATTCAGGACGAAGATATTTTGACATGTCAGCGGATCGGAGAATACGGATTATCCTTATTAAAACCGGGAATGTCACTTTTGACGCATTGTAATGCCGGCCAGCTGGCAACCAGCCGTTATGGGACTGCTACGGCTCCGATGTATCTGGGTCATAAAAAAGGCTATAATTTTAAAATATACTGTGACGAAACCAGACCGCTTTTGCAAGGGGCGAGGCTGACGAGCTATGAGCTCAGCCAGGCCGGAATGGATGTTACGGTTCAGTGTGATAATATGGCAGCATCACTTATGAAGGCCGGCAAAATAGATGCTGTACTGGTTGGCTGTGACCGCGTGGCCGCTAATGGCGATGCGGCTAATAAGATTGGTACGTTGCCTTTGGCAATAGCCGCTAAGCGCTATAATGTGCCGGTATATATCTGTGCACCGATATCGACAATCGATGTAAATTGTAAGACCGGTGCGGATATCGTTATCGAACAGCGGAAAGGTGAAGAGGTATCAGAGATGTGGTATAAAGAACGGATGGTACCACAAGGGGTAAAAATTTATAATCCGTCTTTTGATGTTACGGATAATGATTTGATCACAGCGATAATTACTGAATATGGGATAGCAAAACCGCCATTTACGGTTTCTTTAGCGGAAATAATGGCGAAGACTGGTAAATAATGGAGAAATAGTTGACTTTTGGGACAGAGGTATTAAGTAAGGTTCATTGGCGATGGCAGATTCGGCTGATGATAAAAGAAGCTGAATTTGTACGATTGCGGGGAGGCAAAGGATGAATAAACGTATTTCAGGCAGGCTTATGAACTATGCAAGCAAAATCCTTTTGACAGCAATGATAACGACCTGCTTATGGGGAAATACAGGAGAGGCCTGCACAACTATGATCATTACGAAGGGTGCGGCTCTTAATGGCAGGGTAATGGTAAGCCATTCCAATGATGCCTATACGAGTGACCCAAGTATTGTATTTGTCCCGGCAGCAGACCATCCGGACGGGAGTCGGAGAAATGTGTATCCTTCTGCTATAGCGTGGGATGATTATCCGGAGTTTAATGCCGTTTCTGTTCCGAGGCTGGTCACCAATGATCGCGGAGAAGGATATCAGTATTGCAATTTCCCCGCTACGAAGCCTTTGGGGAGCATTCCTCAGGTTTCTCACACCTATGGGTATTTGGATAGTGACTATGGCATCGTGAATGAGAAGGGGCTTATGCTGGGAGAGTGTACCAATAACTCTGCGCATCTCGAATATGTTGCTCCCGTTGAAGGCGGAAATCTGTTCTATGCCTCAGAACTTGGAAGGGTGGCCCTTGAACGCTGCTCTTCAGCGAAGGAAGCGATTGTCCTTCTGGGAGAATTGATAGACGAATATGGTATTTGGGGTACGGGAGAAACATTGCTGGTCGCTGACAAGAACGAGGGCTGGGTACTGGAAATGAATCCTGTTCCCGATGGGAAGGGCGTTTGGATTGCTCAACGTGTTCCTGACGGGGATTTTTTCGTGGCGGCAAATCAGTTCCGCATTCGGGATATTGATCCGAAAAACAAAGATCAGTATTTTAACAAGCAGCTGATCAATGAACTGAAGAGATTTGGCTGGGCAGTGACAAATAAGGAAACGGGGCTTGTTGACTGGGTGGCATCTGTGGATGCGAAGGAGGATTTTCATCCTTATTTTGCTTTGCGCCGGGTATGGAGAGCAGAGATGCTGGTCAATTCCGGGCTGAAACTGCCGGACAGGGTGAAAGACCATAAAACCAGAGCGTATCCTTTTTCCGTGAAGCCGGCAAAGCCACTTTCCGTTCAGGATATAATGGCTGTTCACCGCGACTATTTCGCGGGAACATCATTTGACATGGCAAAACAGAATAATTCCGGTTTGATGGGCTCGCCTTATCGCTATAATTCCGACAGGATCAATGAACGTCCTATCAATTATCAGCAGAGCCTTTATACTTGGATATTGCAGGATGGCGAGGATTTAGCGGCGCCGGTCTGCTGGCTGGCACTTAGCACTCCGCTGGAAAGTGTTTTTGTTCCTTTGCCGGTGGCAGAGTTGCCTGAAGGCTATGACCATATTTCAAAGGAAAAATATGAAAAGAAACCATGGTGGATAACATCAAGGGTTGCCGATCTGACGAAAGGCTATTTTTCGACATTGAGTCCTTGGGTGAGGGAGGAAGCAGCACGTCTGGAGAATGACTCCGTAAGGCTGGTGGAAGAAAGCAAAAGCTTTTCCAGAGAAAAATTCAATCAACTGTTGCGGGAAAATTCCGAGGTAAATTATAAGGCTTGGGAAGAACTTTTTGGCAAACTCGTCGTAAAACTTGGTGCCGGGAAAGATGTGAGATATGCTTTCCCGGAGGCTATAGAGGATGAGAAGAGTGCGACAAAATATTGAGGATAACTATATATAATACACAGGAAGATGATTATATGACAGCTGTTGGAAGTTCATTTAATTATTGTTTGTTCATTGATTATAATAAGGAGTGTATTTATGGACGGGGAAGCGGCATTTTCCTGCACTGTCGCAATAAGTTTGCTGATTCATCGCTTGGCTGTATAACGGTGTGGCAGCGTAATATGGTTGAAATCTTGAAATCAGTGGATAGTGGCGTGCGGATATGCATTTATCCGGAGGGACGAAAATTTGTCGGTAAATGAATATGATAAAAATGGCTATCGCTTATAAAAAGCGATAGCCATTTTTTACAGTTATTCAATTATCGGTAATGCGTCTTGTTTTATAACGTTTTATTTATTTTGACCGAGGTAATGATCGACAAACTGGCGGGCAGTTCGTCCGGTACGGCCGGAATGTTCGATTTCCCAGCGATGACCGAGAACCCGTAATTCTTCTTTGTCGAGTTCAACTCCGTCTTTGCGCAGATAATGGTC